>JAYUVX010000384.1:0-10307 GCA_043753855.1 Myxococcales bacterium
CGGAGCGGTGACCACGATCGCGATCACCGGCGCTGCACCCACCGCGAGCACCGGCCGCGTACAGGTCACGGTGCTCGCTGCGAGCAGGCAAGCCCAGCCGCCGCCCGTAGCACTGACGAACGTCGCGCCAGCCGGCACCGGCAGCTTCACGGTCACGTTGCCGGCGGCCTGAGGGCCGTTATTCGTGACGTTCGTCGTGTAGGTCACCTACATCGACGTGCCGACAATGCGTTCACGGTCCGCAGGGCCCGGTGTCGCACGAGCACGGGTTCGTCGAGGGACTGGCGCGATACCAGGCCGCGGCGCGCGTCCCGGCCGCTACGACGTTCGATTGCTCGGTCACTGCGCCGGTTGCGACCAGCGCCTCGAACACGCCGACGATGCTGACCCGCTTGGGCTGGCCAAGAAAGCTCTCGCCGCCCCCGCAGGTCCGCGAGTTGCCAGATGAGTCCACGCTGCCGTCGGGGCGGACGCGACCGGTCAGCCACTGCGCACCCGCGAGCAAGCGCGGCACGTTCTCGCTGCACGTCGAGATATCCTCGACCGTCAGGGTGTCGTAGAGATTGCGGACGCTGAAGCTCTGATAGTTCGTGTCGGGTCCATCGTGCTCGAGAACCACGCCGTCGTCGCGCTGCAGCGCGCCGGCCTGGGCAAGAAATGCGTGCGCGATCGCGCGGCTCGAGGTGTCCGCAACGAACGCACCGCACGCAGCGAACGCCCGCGCGTCGAACAGCAGGCGATTCGGTGCGTCGGCGTCGCCGCTGGCGAGCAAGGCCCGTTGCTGGACGAGCCATGTGAGCGCCCGCCGCACGTTCGGAATCTGTGCATCGACCCGTGCCTCCAGGCCCCACGCATCCGGGGCGCGGCCCGCCGCAAGCAGGCCGAGGCACGCGTCGCCGAGGAAGAACGCGGCAGCGCTGGCGACGTCGGTCGGCGTCGGGGACGGCAAGCTAATGCCTGGAGGAGGCGAGAACACCAGCTCGCCCGTCGCAGGGTCCACGGTGGCGAGCCCGACCTCGATCGCGTTCAGGGTGGCCGAGGCGGCTTGTTCTTGCGAGGTGGCCACCGCGATGCGTACACCCAGGCCCGCGCCTTCTTGAAACCGCGCACTAACCATCTGACCCCACGTATGATTGCGGCCGAGCAGACCGTTGGCGTCGGGCATCGCGATCGTGAGTAACGCCGCGTACTCGCCGGGCGCGGCGGCAAACGCCACGGCATCGGCTCGTCCGGGCGCGCTCGTCAGGGTCGCGCAGGTCGCGCTGACGTTGGCATCGGGCAGCGCGCTGCCGCTGGCGTCGGTCGTGCTCTGCGACGAGGAATGAGTGCATGCAGCCGACGACATGACCGCGACCATCGAGATGGCAATAGAGTGGTGCATGTCGTCATGATGGACGTACGATCCGTGACACCGATCGAGAACCGACGTCGTCTGAACGCTTCTTAACCGAGCAGGTGGACCGTGCCGATTCAAATCTTGCTGGTCGATGACGATCCGCGATTTTCTACGTTCCTCGCCAAGTACCTCAGCCACGCGGGGTTCGCGGTGACGCCTGCTGCGAACGGGGGCGCCGCACTCGCGCTCGTTGCCAGCCAGCGCTTCGATTTGATCGTGCTCGACATCATGATGCCGGGCATGGACGGCCTCGAGGTGCTGCACAAGCTTCGACGAGCTACGACGCTGCCCGCGATCCTCCTCACGGCAAAGGGGGACGAGCTCGATCGTGTTCGTGGGCTCGAGCGAGGCGCCGACGACTACGTCACCAAGCCGTGCAGCCCGCGTGAGCTGGTCGCACGGATTCACACGGTGTTGCGGCGCACCGGGCCGATGCACGCCGAGCGGTGGGTGTGTGGTGGGATCACGGTGGACGCCACAGCGCGCACCGTGGAGCGCGATGGCGTACGCGTCGCGCTCACGGCGACGGAGCTCGATCTGCTGGTCGCGCTGGTTCGCCAGGCGGGTCGCGTGGTCCGCCGCGAGGAGCTCCGCGACCTGGCGGGCCGCGGCGACGTCGCGGTGGTCAAGCGGACGATCGACGTCCACATCCACAACCTCCGGCGCAAGCTCGGCCTGCGACCACTCGACACGCCACGAATCGACACCGTGCGCGGCGTCGGGTACGTGCTCGTCCTCGGCCTTGAACTGGGGACCTCGTGACGCAACGCCGGCCGACGCTCAAGCGCCAGATCCGGATCGGCTTGTTGGTCACCGTCGCGTGTGCCCAGCTGATCGCGATCGGCGCCGTGTACGCCTTCGAACGACCGTCGGACGGGGTCGCGAGCGCGCTGCGCCGGGTTGCCCCGCTGGTGACCTTCGCGGCGGGGCTGAGCTGGGACATGCCGGGTGAGCGCCGGAAGCTCGTCGACGCGATCTCGCGGGCGACCGGTCAGGCCGTCGAGCTGCGCGATACCCGCGGCGAGCTCGTCGAGCACGCCGGGCCTGCGGGATGCGAGTCGTGGCAGTCCGCGCGCGTCGAGGGGCGCGGGGCGGTGTCCCTGTGCCGCGCAACGGGCCTGGGGATCCGCGCGTTCGCGATTCGTGCCGCCGAGGTCGGGCTGATCGGTGTCTTTGTCTGGCTGCTCGGCGCGGTACTCGCGCGGCGCGTGACCCGGCCGCTCGAGCAACTCGCAACCGCCGCGAGGGAGCTCGAGCGTGGAGAGACGGCGGCGGCGCTGCCGACGTCCGGGTCGCGGGAGGTCGACGCGCTCGCGCATACCTTCGCGGCAATGGCCTCGCAGCTGCAGGCGCAGCTCCGTGGGCAGCACGATCTGCTCGCGATGACCAGCCACGAGCTGCGTTCGCCGATCGCGCGGATGCAGGTGCTCGTCGAGCTTGCGGCCGCGGGTGTCGATGTGGCGGACTCGCTCGCGGAGCTCGGCCGCGAGCTGTCCGGGATGACCGGGCTGCTCGAGGATCTCCTCGCGACCGCCCGGATCGATCGTCAAGCGATGGAACCCCGCAGGCTCGCGCTCGACGACCTGATCCGCGTTGCAGCCGGCGATCGCGAGGTGGTGGTGAGCTGTCCGCCGGGGCTGACGGTGCGGGCGGACGCGACGCTGTTGACGCGAGCCTTCGCGCTCCTGATCGATAATGCGTTTCGCCACGCGGCTCCGCCGGTGCGCGTGGTTTGCCGTCAGGACGGCGAGTGGCTCGAGCTCGCCGTGGAGGACCGCGGACCGGGGCTGGCCGACGCCGAGCTCGAGCGCGTGTTCGAGGCGTTCTATCACCGGACGGGCAGTGACGGAGTGGGGCTCGGCCTTCACCTCGCGCGCCGCATCGCCGAGGCGCACGGTGGCGGGCTCGACGCAGGCAATCTCGCGACAGGCGGTGCTCGGTTCACGATGCGATTGCCCGCGTGATGCGGCACCGGGTGGCTGGGAATGGGTCCCGACCATCATGAAGACGTGATGGGAAGGCGGTCACACCGTGGGATGCGACTACCGGCGGCGACCGCCGTCCGGACCCTGGTGAAGCCATGCATGCTGTTATTGCTCGCCGTCGCGGCGTGCTCAGCGAAATCGGAGCGCGTCGTGCCCGAGCCCGGTCCCGAGCCGGTGAGGCGCGTGCCGGATCCGATCGCGCCCCTGTTCGAGCGCGTGCTGCCGGGCGGTGACAGGTCGCCGCCACTGATCGGTCCCGGCGGCATGCTCGAGGTTGGCGCGCGGCAATGGACCCACGATGGCCGCTATCTCGGCCGTCACGCCTGGGCGATCGATGGGCAGATCCGGCCGCTCGCCGTGGTCGGTACCACCGGCCGCCCGCTGCTCGTGGCGATCGGCTGGGAAGGCCTGGAGAAGCTCGCGGATGGCCCGCGCACCGGAGACGCCGTTCGCTCCTGGCTACTCGTCGCGGCCCCCGGGGAGGCGAGGCCGCTCGTGATGACGCCGGTCGCTCACGAGTTCCTGGATGGCGGCTTCAGCGTGTCGCCGAACGGCAGCGCGATCGCGGCCGCCGAAGGTGACCTGATCATCGCGCGCGCGCTGCCGTCCACGGCGGTGATCGGGCGGAGTCCGATTGCGCTGCACGGCGATACTCCCGTTGCCTGCTGGATCGATGACGCGCGGATCGCGTGGACGGAGGTCGATGCGACCGGGGCACGGCTGCGCACGCTGACACTCGCCACCGGCATCGTCACCACCGCGCGCCTCGCCATCGCCGCCCGGCTGATCTGCGATCCGGGCGGTGGGTTCGCTGCGATGGTGCTGCCCGATCGCGTGGCGCTGATCGACCTCGCCACCGCCGCGACCCTCGCGACCGTCCCGATCGCGCTGTCGGTCGACGACGAGCCGGTGGTCGCGGTCGGCCAGCGTGGAGGGCGCCTCGCGATCGCCGCACGGCGCGGCCTCACCATCTATCACCGGGAGGGCGCGAAGCTCGAGTCGTTGTACGCGCACGCCCTGCCCAGCGCCGCGCCCGTACGCATGCAGTTCTCGCCGGATGGCGTGCACCTCGCTGTCGCGACGACCGGCCTCACGGTGTTCGGGCCTCCTGCGGAGGCGCACCCTGCGGTAGCAACGCGCCTGGCGTTCGAGCTACCCGCCGGATTCAAGGCGCGGCCCGTGGTCGACGCCCAAAAAACCACCGCCTGGGACTGGGCGCAGCTCGCGACACCGCCCGGCATGACGGCTGGTTCGGTACTCCTCGTCGATGCCGTGGAGGAGGAGAGGCTGCTCGCGGATGTCACCGCGATCGCGATCCCGCACGACGAGCTGGCCGGCGCACCCACGTCCGACGCTACCGACGAGCAGCTCGGAGTGTTCGCGAGGACCGCGATGCCGCAGCTGTTCGACCAGTGGTCCGATGCACAGGTCGAATCCGGCCGCGATGCCGGGTTCACGCTGCGCGTGGGCCGGACGAAGGGCATCCCCTGGTTCGAGACCCGCGAAGTCTGGCGTGATGGCTGCGAGCCGTACGATGGCTACACGCGCGTCGTGATCGATCGTGACGCGGTGTTCGTGATCCGCGCGCTCGTGCCGCCCGCCGGCTCGATCAAGGGCTGGCTCGAGAAGTTCTTCGACCTGCCCTTTGGCAACCGCGTGCAGACCGCGCGCCGGCGCGGCCCGAACAGCGGTCCCTGCTAGGTGGACCTCGGCCGAGCGACGCGGCGCGGGCGGCAAAAATCCGCGTTAGCCGGTGCTCCGTCGGTGGTACTTGTCGAGCTCGTTCAGCATCTGCTGCAGCGTGCCTGCCTTCACCGGCTTGGTGAGGTGGGCGTCGAAGCCAGCCTCCATCGCCTTGCGCTTGTCCTCCGGTTGACCGTAGCCGGAGAGCGCGATCATCAAGACGTATTGTCGGCCATGCGTCACTCACGAGCCGCAGCATCAACGCCTCCTCGACGAACATGACCAGGAGGCCGAGCACGTGGGCGACAAGCACGACCTCGCCATCGGCAACGCCACTACCCTCAATCAGACCTCCCAACGAGCCGTCAGCCTGGGCCTGCAATGCGCGCAGGGTCGGAAGCTCTGACTTCGCCAACGTCACGGCTCGGCCGAGCAGAGCGTTGAACCCGGCCGCTCCCAGGAGGCTGCTGAGGACGCGGCGGAGTCGTTCGGTAGCAAGTGCCGCTGCTGATGGTTTTCTGGTGCTGAGGCTTCGTCCGGCTTCGAGCTTCAGGAGTCGCTCCGCAGCAGTTCTCAGCGATGGAGTCGTGCGAGTCACGATGGGCCTGACGCCCGAGAGGCCTGGCGAGACTACGCGCGGCCAAGGGAGGTGGGTGCTGCCGCGACGGTCATGGTCATGGCACTCGATCCTTGATCGCGGGGTGAGCCGTGACGGGTGGACCTCGTGACAGCTCCGCCTGGAGCGCGGGTGTGAGGATCTGGGCCGTGAGGTTGCCCAGCACGGTCAAAAACTCGGTGAGTACGAAGCGGATCGCATCAGCGAAGTCGCCGTGGCGGATTCCCGGCAGCGTCTGCAGCGTCTGCAGCGTCTGCAGCCTCTGGCAGCAAAGCCCCGACGGGGTGGCCTCGATCGATGCGAGCACCGGGTACTGCTCCTTCGCAGTGCGGAGTACCCGATCGACGATCGCCACCAGCGTCATGTCCCCGAGCGTCAAGTGCGCACGTTGCCACAGCGCGCCGAACCCGGCCTCGAATGCCCGGAGCAGCTCCTCGGTCGAACGCGCCGCGACACCCTGGAGCCACGCGTTCACCGCGCGCTCGTGATCACTCTCCGCCACCACCGCCTTCATACCGCCGATCGGAAGGATCTCGGAGCGAATCCGGAACCAACCATCGCCATCACGCCGGCAAGCACGAGGGCGTGCGGACCGCGATGACTCCTCGAGTCGGGGGTCCGCGAGCTCACCGATCCATCCACGCTCGCGCGGGCTGGCCCCGACGCGAGAAGATTTCCGTCGCGCGCCCGTCATGATGGCCCCGGTCAGTGCGCCAGCTTGTGAAATGCGTCCTCGAGCTCCTTCCACGAGTGCTCGACGCCCGACTTGAACTTGTCCCATTTGTCTCCACCGGCGGCCTTGGCCTCGTCGAGCTTTGCGCGGGCGTCGGCGAGCTTGACCTTCACGTCATCGAGGTGCTTGCGCGCATCGACCTTCGTTTCTTGCCCGGCCACTGCGGCCTTCGCCACGAGCTCGTTGAGCTTTGCTCCCCACAGCTTGAGCTGGTCTTCGAGCTTCGACACGGTGCGGTCGATACTTGTCGTGAGCGTTGACATGACAGTCTCCTTGGTCGTGTGAAAGCAGTTCCCGATCGGTCCAGGTCGAAGCTGTTGCACTGGCGGTGCCGAACCTCCGTGACCGCGTCGTGCGAGGAAGCGTCGCGCCGCGCCGCGCCGTCCGCCGCGGATCAAGACGGCTGGATGGAACGTGAGATGCACCCTGATCTCGATGCGCATCGAGGTGGGATGTCGTCATCTTGGATCCTATCGGTCCCATCGATCGCATCGATCGCATCGATCCCATCTGGGTCATCGCGGTCGTCCTCGTCGTGCTGCGGGCCGCCGGGCTCGTCACCGCCACGCGCTGCCCACCGGCACACAAAACGCGCAAGGTCTGCCTGCACGACTCGTACGGCCGCAGGATCTGCGTCCACACGCCGCGCGCCGTGCAAGGTCAGCTCTCCGAGCTGGCGCGGCGTGTGCTCGTGTGACCACTGCATGCGTAGGGCGCTGGCGATCATCGCGGTCATATGGTTCGTGACGATCCCGCGCGCCGCTGGCGATCCGGGCGACATCGACGCCCCCACGCTCTCCGCCAAGGAGGTCGCGCGCTACTTCGCCCCCTACGCGGATGGCGTCCGGACCTGCTACCTGGCGCACGCGCGCAACCTCGAAGCGACCGGGTTGCTTCGACTCGAGCTCCTCATCCATCATCATGGCGCGGTGTTCCGGTTCGGGTTCACCGCGCCCGGCGTCAGCAAACCCAACATGAAGAAGCTCGACGCGTGCCTGCGCAAGCTATCGGCGACCTGGCGGTTCCCGCTGCGCACGGGTTTCACCTCAGCGGTGCTGCCGTTCGTGTTCCAGAGGGCGAATGTCCCGGGGGCCGGGCCGTTCGAGAGCTGCTGGGATCCCAAGGGCTGTTACTCCGGGCGCTCGGACAAGGGCCAGCGAGCCGCGGGAGGTTCGAAATGACGTACCGAGCGTACGCAGCGATGTTCGCGCTCGTCGCGAGCGGCTGCTCGAGCAAACACGAAGCTGCGCCTGCGAGTGGCTCCTCGACCACGGCTACGCCGCGAGATGACGCCGCGGTCCCGGCCGATGCCGAGACCGTGAAGCAGCACATGCGAGGGCACTTCGCGGCGATCTCGGAGCTCCAGCGCGCGATCGCGCGTGGCCACCTCGAGGAGGCGAAGGAGCAGGCGCGGTTGATCGCCGACCATACCGAGCCCGCACATGATGCTGTGTGGACGCCGTTCCTCGAGGACATGTCGCGCGCCGCGCGGGAGGTCATCGATGCCCCGGACTTGCCAGGGGCGGCCGTCGTGGCCTCGCGACTCGCGCGTGCGTGCAGCGCGTGCCACGACAAGACCGCCGCCGTCATCGTGTTCGCGTGGGAGGAGGCACCGCCCGCCACCCCGGATCTCGCCACACAGATGAAGCGTCACCAGTGGGCGGCGACGCGATTGTGGGAAGGACTCGTCGGTCCCTCGGACGACGTGTGGCACGAAGGCGCCAAGGTCCTCGCGTCCACCACGCTCGACACCATGGCCGCATCGCGGGGCGTCTCGCGCGGCGATGTCCCTGCGCTCGCCGCGCACGTCCGCGAGCTCGCGAAGCGCGCCATGACGACGGACGACCTCGATGCGCGCGCCAAGCTCTATGGCGAGCTGCTATCGACGTGTGCCGGCTGCCACGCGCTCGTGCGTCCCGCGCCTGTGCCGTGACCACCGGATCAGCCGGCCACGATGTAGCTCGAGAGGGTCACTGCGCGCGCCGATAGATCAGGATCGGGAGGGAGCGGCCGTCCACATCCTCACCGATCAACATGAGGCCTGCCTTCTCGAGCATGCGGCGCGACGGCGCGTTGTTGACCGCGGCGATGCCGAGTACCTCCGGCAGCCGGAGCTCGACGAGTCCCCAGCTCGACATCGCCGACACCGCCTTCGTCGCCAGCCCCGTGCCCTGATACTGCTGCTCGCCGGCATACCCGATCTCGACCGACCTCCGCGCAGCGCCGCACTGAGGCCGACGTGGCCGATCAGCGAGCCCGTCTCCTCGTGCTCGATGGCAAGGACGTACGGGTGCGCTCGCGGATCCGGAGCACGGTCGGTGTAGGCCATGAGCGCGCGGACCACCTGCTCGGCGTGTCGTTGATCGCGATAGATCTGGTCGGGGATCCACCGGCGCATGCCGTCTTCGGTACTCAGCTTGAACAGCTTGTGAACGTCCACCAGCACGAACGGACGCAGAGCCAGACGCGGCGTCGAGATCATGGAGCGACCCAACGTATCAAAGCCCGCGCAACGGCGTGGGTCCGCCCATCATGAAGGCGGCGTCCGGCGCCGGCGGGTGGCGTCGGCATCGTGGTGGCCCTCCGCCCGCAGCGGCACGCCGGATCAGAACGCGCCGTGCATCTACAGCTAGAATGTCAGCGTGTTCGTGACATCGAAGGACGGAGTCGAGATCTATTACGAGGTCACGGGCGCTGGCGCTGCGACGCTGGTGTTCGTGCATGGCTGGTTGGGCAACGTGCGCTGGTGGGACGCGCAGCGCGATGCGTTCACGACCACTCATCGCATCGTCGCGCTCGATCTCGCAGGCCACGGCCGCTCGGGGAGGACGCGGACGCGGTGGTCCGCCGAGGCGTATGCGGAGGATATCATCGCTGTCGTCAACGCGATCGATGCGCCACGCGTGGTGCTCGTTGCACACTCGATGTCGGGTGCATACGCCGTGGCGGCGTGTCCCGCGCTCGAGCGCGTTGTAGCGTTGATCCTCGTCGACACGCTCAAGAACCTCGACGCTCTCCCCACGCTCGAACAGGTCACGCCCATGTTCGCGAGCTACCGGGCGGACTATCGCGCGGCGGTCGAGACCATGTTGCCGCGCTTCCTGTTCTCGGCGCAGACACCGTCCGCGGTGATCGACCGGCTGACCCGCGAATTCCTCGCGGTCCCCGGTGACGTCGCAGTGACGCTGCTCGAGCTGCTGTACCGGTTCGACGTGCGCGCGGCTGCGCAGGATGTTCGCGTGCCGGTGCGCGGCATCGGTACCGATCTAAACCCCGGAAGTGTCGAGGCCAACCGCGCGCACTTCCGGAACTACGCGTACGCCGAGCTCGCGGGATACGGTCACTATCCGATGCTGGAGGCAGCGAGTGCGTTCAACGCCCTGTTGCAGGCGCAGGCATAGGTGCCGGTCAGAAGTGGATCCACTTCGGCGGTGGGGCGGATCCAGTGCGGTTGTCGTGCGCCGAGGTTAAACGCGCCGCACGACGTGACCAGCGACGCGACGCATGACGTGAGCATCGGCGCTCGCGCTCGGAGCAGCGGCGCTCGGAGCGGCGGCGCTCGGCGTCATCCTCGTTCAGTGGGCAGCGGGAGGACCGGGCGAATCAGAAGGGAATGTCGTCGTCGTTGCGAGCGTCGGGGCGGCGAAGGTCGGCGAGCACAGCGGCGTGGTAGCGCGCCGTCGCCTGTTCGAGACGCGCTGCGAGTCGGATGACCTGGTCGGCGAGGACTGCGTGTGAGTCGGGCGGCCGGAGATCCGACGGCTCGCCTTCGAGCTCGGGATGCATGGCGAGGAGGGCGAAGGTGCTCAGCTCGAGGATGTGCTGGAGCGCCGCGAGGACAGCCAGCTCGGGAGCAGCGAGGAGGTCTCGCGGCGTGGGTCGCGACCTCGGAGT
>JAYUVX010000385.1:0-3412 GCA_043753855.1 Myxococcales bacterium
CCGAGTTTGGGCTATCGTCTCGCAACCGTGAAGAAGTTTCCGGACTTCGTCCCACCGACGAAGGTCAGCTATCTGGACCGGGGTCCAACGCTGCACCTTCGTCGCTGCATGCTGCAGGGCGTCGACGATCCCACGCAGGAGTGGACGTTCGACAAGGAAGAGATCCGCATCGGGTCGATGGAAGACAACGACATCGTCCTCCACGACGACACGGTGTCTCGCTACCACTGCAAGATCGTCCAGGACGACACCGGCTACGTCCTCGTCGACAATCGCTCGACCAACGGCACCTTCATCAACAAGGTCCGCGTCCGCGAGGCGTTCCTGAAGCCCGGCGCGGTGCTGTCGGCGGGCCAGAGCCAGCTCAAGTTCAACGCCAAGGAGGAAGAGGTCCAGATCGTTCCGTCGCGCAGCGATCGCTGTGCCGGACTGATCGGCGGCAACTCGCGGATGCGCGAGATCTACTCGATCATCGAGAAGATCGCGCCGACCGCGACCACCGTGGTGATCGATGGCGAGACCGGGACCGGCAAGGAGGTCGTCGCGCAGGCGATCCACTCGCTGTCGCCGCGGTCGCGCAATGATCTCGTGGTGTTCGATTGCGGCGCGGTGCCGCCGAACCTGATCGAGAGCGAGCTGTTCGGTCACGAGAAGGGCAGCTTCACCGGCGCCGTGATGACGCGCCAGGGTCTGTTCGAGCAGGCCGATGGCGGCACGCTGTTCCTCGACGAGCTCGGGGAGCTGCCGATCGATCTTCAGCCGAAGCTGCTCCGCGCGCTCGAGCAGCGCGAGGTTCGGCGCGTCGGTGGTGCCAAGGCTGCCAAGGTGGATGTCCGGATCATCGCCGCCACCAACCGCAACCTCGAGGACGAGGTCAAGGCAGGCCGGTTCCGCCAGGACCTGTTCTACCGGCTGAGCGTCGTGCGCTTGCACCTGCCTTCGCTGCGCCAGCGCGCCGATGACATCCCCCTGCTGCTCCAGCACTTCCTCGATCACGGCTCCTACAACAAGACCGCAAGCGGGCAGCAGAAGGTCCGGACGGTCGCGCGCGAGGCGATGACCGCGCTGCAGAGCTATCCGTGGCCGGGCAACGTGCGCGAGCTGGTCAATGTCGTGGAGCGCGCGGTCTCGTTCGCCAGTGGCGGCGCGCTCGAGCTCTCGGATCTTCCCGATTACGTGCGCACCGCTCGCCCGCCGAGCCAGGCAGGGGCCGGCGGTCGGATGGCGGCGCAGCGCCGCGCCAGCACCGCCGGTCAGCCCACGGTCACCGCGATCGATCCGGGCGCTCCGGCACCCGGTCCCACCGAGGAGCTGCTGAACCAGACGTTCAAGGACGCGAAAGAGCGGTGGGTCGCGTCGTTCGAGCGCGACTACATCGCCGAGCTGCTCCGCCGCAACACCGGCAACATCTCGCACGCCGCGCGCGAGTCCGATATCGATCGCAAGTACTTCCGCAAGCTGATGAAGAAGTACGACATCGAGGCCGCGGGTGCAGACGACGAACCCGAGCTCGACTGATCCAGATCTCGAGGTCGAACCAGACGACGAAAACCTCGACGAGGCCGTCGTCGACGCGTTCTCGCTGCCGCCCGGCGCCGATCCATCGATCGACTGGGGCCTGACCTCGCACCTCGGCCCTGATGGATCGCCGAAGATCGTCGAGCGCGCGCTGAACGTACCGCCCGAGCTCGCGGGTCTGCGGCTCGACCACTTCCTCAAGACTCAGATCACGCGGCTATCGCGCACCAAGATCCAGCAAGTGATCGCCACCCAGCTGACGCGCGGAGATGGCCATTCGCTCAAGCCGGCGACGATGGTCGCCGCCGGCGAGCGCTACCTGATCCGCCGGCCCGCGAGCGCCGAGCCGCCCTGCCCGCGCACGTTCGGCGTGCTGTACGAGGACCGTCGCCTGCTCGTGATCGACAAGCCGGCGTTCCTGCCGGTGCACGCGAGCGCGAAGTTCTACTTCAACACCCTCACTCGCGTGCTCTCCGAGCGCTACCCCGGTGAGCCCGAGCTACAGCTGTGTCACCGCCTCGATCGCGAGACCTCGGGCTGCGTGGTGATCGCGCGGGACCGCGAGGCCGCGGGCATGTTGAAGCAGGCGTTCGCGAGCAAGCACGCGATCACCAAGGAGTACCTGGCACTCGTCCATGGTCAGCCGCCGTGGGACACGCAGGCCGTGATCGATCTGCCGCTGCGCGTGGCAGTCCCCGGCGATCCGACGAAGCTGTTGCACATGCGGATGCTGACCGGCGCCGGCGGCCAGCAGGCGATCACCCGCGTGCGCGTCGAACAGCGCGGAGAAGCCATGGCGCTCGTGCGCTGCACGCTGGTCACCGGACGCCAGCACCAGATCCGCGCGCACCTCGCCGCCCAGGGGTTCCCGATCGTCGGCGACAAGCTCTACGCGCATGGCGACGACGCGTTCATCCGCTACTGCGACGAAGGCCTGGTACCGGACCTCGCGCAGCTGTTCGTGCTGCCCCGCCACGCGCTCCACGCCGCACGGATCACGTTCCCCCATCCCGAAGGCGGCTCGCGCACGGTCGACGCGCCCGTCCCAAAGGACATCGCACGGGCGCTGGTCGCCCCTACTTCCGGCTCGCCGCAAGCCACGGCGTGCCGTCGATGATCGCGACGATATAGAGCGAGCCTTCGGGCAGCGCCGCCAGCGCGAAGCGATCGCCGGTGCGCGTTGCCGCGAGGTCGAGCGGCGTGGGTTCGTCATCCTTGTAATAGACGAGCTGCACGTTCCGCGTTTCGACGCCGCGTGGTCGCAGCTCGAGCGTGTTCCCGTTCAGGGTGCCCATCACCGTGCGAAACCTACCATCGGGATGGAGCTCGCCCGTGATCGCGATCTGGTGCGGCTCGAAGTGCGCGGGGGCCGGGTACGCGGGCGCGACGAACAAGGTGACGTAGCCGCGCACACCCTTGATCGTGGCGTCGGGATAACGCCCCGGTGCTTTCTGCAGGATCAGCTCGAACCGCTGCTTCAGGCGTTCCTGGTCGCGCTCGAGGTAGGCGCCGCGGAACGAGTGATCGAGCCAGCGCTGCGCGAACACGTGGACGGTGTTGCCGATCGGCTCGATGTGATCGCCTGCCACGCTGTAGTCGAGGTGCTCGCCATACGGCGCCTGCGCGCGGATCGTGGCGAACATCGGAAAGCTCGAGAATGGAAACGTGTTGAGCCGCTGGTCGACCGTGGGGATGAAGGACGTGATCAGCTCGTAGCCGCAGAACGCCGCGACAAACACCTGCACTCCACGTGACGGCTTGCCGGCGGCAGGGATCTCGGGCGGAGCGGGCCGGCGAAGCAGCGCGTCCCAATCGATGAACACCGCCACCAGCGGCAACCAGTGCAGGTTCCACAGGCTGACCACGAGGCCGAGCGCGAACGTCTCGGTCACGA
>JAYUVX010000386.1:0-30515 GCA_043753855.1 Myxococcales bacterium
CGTAGTGAGCACGCGCGCGATCCGGATCCGCGAGCCGCTCGGAAAGCCGGCCCGCTTCGATCCGCAGCGCCGCCGACACCGCGGTATCGTCGATGGTGGTCAGCTCGCGCTCGTAGATCAGGAGCGACTGCGCGGCTGCCTCGTCGAGAGCGGTGCTCGCGAGCGGAGCGGTCTGCTCGGGCCACGCGCGAACCGCGGCGTCGAGATCGAGCTGAGGCTCGACCTCCGGCTCCTCGATCTCCAGCGGCACGGAGCTGACGAGGCGCTGCGGCGAGTCTCGGTCGTGCGCCGTGGCATCCGCGTCGATCGGCGTGCGCGTGGCGAGTCGCGGAACCGAGGTCGGCGTCTTGACCCGCGGATAGTGCTCGACGAGCGCGGACGGCGCCGCGAGCTCCGGAGCCGGTCCGGACGAGTCGACCGGCCGTTCGGGAAGCTCGAAACGGGTGTCGTCGTCGTCGGGCTGCTCGATCGGCTCGTCGAGGCCCAACAGCGCGTCGTCGAGGTCCGCGGGAGCCGCCGGAACGGCAAGGTCGTGCGGCGACGGAATCGCGGGCTGCGAGCCACGGTCCTGCTCGCCGCGCGCGGCCGGAGGCGAGTGGCGCTGCGGCGTGATCGATCCGCTCGCGGACGCGAGCCGGCCGAGCGCATCTTCCTCGGACGCGTCCACGGCGGCAGCGACATCGGAGAAGTCGGTTTCGTGTGCCAGCGCCTGCTCGTACGGGGACGGCTCGTCGACGTCCATCTCGAGCGCCAGGTCGTCGCCTTCCTCCGGCGCCTGCTGCTGCATCGGCGGCGGACGCGTCGGCGCCTCGGTGCGACGGACCACGTGCGCCGTACGCCGACTGATCGCGGCTTCGGCGATCGGCTCGGAGGTCGCGCTCGCGGAGGCATCGATCTCGACCTCGTACTCGTCCTCGAGGTTCGGCGGCGGCGGCGGCGTCTTTGACTGAGCGGCGCGCTCCTGGATCTCCCCGAAGTCTTGGATCCGTGTTTGCTCGCCGAAGTCTCCCACGTTGGAGCTGTCGCTGCCTCGGGGCGGCGTCATGCCGTCGCGGCGCCCGGGCAGCTGCGGGACCTGGAGCGGCGTGCGGCGAACGATCGCAGGCTTCCGCTTCTCGGGCGGTGGCGGGGGGGCGATCGGATCCACGACGAAGCCATCCGCGGGCGCGACCGCTGCGATCGGGCGCGAGGCCGAGGTGAAAACTCCGTCGTCGTCTGCCGGCAGCGCGCGGGTCGGTCCGCTCTTCAGATCGATCCGCGTCTCGCCGTCATCACTCTCGTCGCTCGGAGGCAGCGTCAGGTGGCGGCCGAGCATCGGCCCGAGCGCGGCGGGCGCGCCCTGTGCGCCGACGTCGGAGAAGTCGGTCTCCGCGGGATCGGCCTCGAACGTATCCGCTAGCGTGCGAACGCTGCTCCGGCGAGGCAGCTCGATCTCGATGTCAAACGTCGCGTCAGCGGCGTCGTCGAGCGAGAGGTCGGCGTGCGTCTCGTCGGAATCGAACACCGGCTGCTCGACGGTGCTGCTCCGGTCCACCGCGGCGGCCGCGCGCGGTACCTCCGGGGTGCTCGGAGCCGACGTCGAGGCCGGCCACGCCATCACCTCCTGCTGCGGCATCAACGCGCCGGTGTCCTCGGCGTGCAACGCGTCGAACGTCGAGTCCCACGCGTCGAGCTCCGAGAGCAGATCGTCGTCACCGAGGAACGGCTTGGCACCCTTTGGAGGGGGCTTTTGGGGACCCGCCATGACTATCGCGTCCCCTTGAGCGTGACGCCGATGCGCTCGCGCAGCTTGAGGTGTTCCTCGCCGATCGACCACG
The DNA here is from genome assembly GCA_043753855.1 of Myxococcales bacterium. GTDB lineage: Bacteria > Myxococcota_A > Polyangia > Haliangiales > Haliangiaceae > JABFXX01. The sequence goes on from JAYUVX010000386.1 coordinate 1,818, forward strand.
CCGTGAGATCGAGCGCCGCCGGGCTGTCCGCGAGTGCCTTGCCGCCCTTGCCGACATCGAGCTGCGCGTGGGCGACCGCCAGATCTCCGGCCCACAGCAGCCCGGCGCGATTGCCAAGACCTACTACCTGGCGGCGGAGCGCGGAAACATTCGCAAGCTCGGCCCCCTTGGCCTTCACGAGATCGGTGACGGTGGCCTTCTGCTTGCGCGACAGCTCCTTCCTCAGAATCTTCGCGCGTTCCGCGATCGTGGCGTCCTCGCCGGTGTGTTCGGCGAGCCCGCGGGGGATCGGGATCTCGAATGCCCGCAGCGCAGCGACGAGCGTCCACGCCAGCTCGCCCTCGCGCAGCTCCGGCAGCGTCGCCATGCCCTCGGCCAGCGTGGCGACCGCACGCCCGAGCTGGAACCGGTGCTGCGGCATGGCGGCGGTGGCAACGTCCACACCGAGACACAGGATCGGCGTCTCCGCGGCGACCGCACGCGCGATACCCACGCGGGCCGCGCTGATGTACAGCTCGACGTCCTCGATCCCGAAGCACGCGAGTGCGACGGCCAGCGGCTCGTACTTGTCGCCCAGCTTCTTGATCGCCAGCTTGTCGCCGCGAACGAACCCGAGCTTGCCAGGATCGACGCCGGTCGCGGCCTGCACGCCCGGTGCGATGGCTCGCCACAGATCGCCGACCGGACCGAGCGGACCACCGCGCAGCGCGGCGCGCAGGTTGTCATCGAGCTTCGCGCGCGCGGGCGCGCCGAGCTTCTGCCGGCCCTGCGCGAGCACTTGCCGCTGATCGACCGACGGCGTACCGAGCGCCTCGACACCAACGAGTGCCAGCCAGCGCGCGTCGACGTCGCTCTGCCACGCGGTGACCTGCGCGAGCCGCTCGTAGAGCACCGCGCTGTTGGGGTTGTGAGCGATCGACGCGCGGAAGCTCTGCGCAGTGGTGCCCAGCACCTGGGCGCGCGCCTCAGGCTCGAGCAGCTCGGCGAGCTCGCGGACCACGTCGAGATTCAGCGGATCGAGGTTGCGCGCGCGATCGAGCGCGATCCGGGCCGCACCGCGGTCGGTCAGCTTGTCGCGGAGCACCTGGCCGAGCCGCAGCTCCTCGCGCGCCTTTTCCTGGGGGGTCGGGCGCAGGTGCACGAGCTTCCGGAGCTCACGGGTCGCGCGCTCCCAGTCGCCGGCGCGCAGGCACAGCCCGAGCAGTCGTTCACGCAGGTTGAGATCCTCGGGACTCGACTTGACGACGCGCTCGAGGTTCTCGATCGCGCCCGCCAGATCGTTCACGTTCTCCGCAAGCACCTGCGCGAGCTGGAGCTCGACCTCGGCGCGCCGGCCGGGGCGAGTCTCCGCCTGCAGGCACCGGCGCCACAAGGCGATTGCCGCATCGACCTCTCCCGCGTTGAACGCCAGGTCCGCCCGGAACCGCAGCGCCGCGATGTGGCGCACGGAGCGATCGAGCAGCGCATCGAGATCTGCCATCGCCGCGCCGTTGTCTCCGAGCCCGTGCATGACGGTGGCGCGCTCGAGCAGCAGCGGCACCATCTCCTGTGGGCTGCCCGACTCCTGGCTCTCCAGGTAGGTCAGCCGCTCGGTCAACACGCGCACGAGGCCCTTCACATCCGCACGCTCGCGCAGCAGCTCGAGCAGGCGCCCCAGCTCGGGAGCTCCCGGCTCGACCTTCAGGATCCTGCGGTACGCAGCGAGTGCGAGCTCGGGGCCGTTCGGGAGCTCGGTCGAATCGAACACGCTCACGGCATCGCGCAGCAGCTGGACGCGCGCGGTGACATCGCCGATCGCACGCGCGAGCTGGTAGCTGGCCTGCGCCCACGACACGTCATCACCGCAGCGCTTCGCCATCCGGCGCAGTGCCTCGAGCGCACGCAGATCCTCGGCATGGCTCTTCAGCACCGAAATAACAACGGTGCCGGCCTCGCGGACGCGGCCCGCCTGCTCGAGTGCCTCGGCGCGATCGAGCTCCCATCCCGCCTGTGCGGCAGGATCATCGGCGAGTGCGGAGCGCAGCTCGAGAACCTCGGCGCGCGCGAGCAGCGGATCGATGATCGCGTTGCTGTCGTCGTTCGCGGTGTCGACCTGCACGATCGCGCTGGCCTCGGCGAGCACGAGCAGTGCGCTGAGGTCGTCCGGTGCGGCTGCCCGCGCCGCCGCAACGCGGTTGTTCGCCAGCTCGGGATCCCCGGCCGCCGCCGCCATCGCCGCCGCGCGCATGTGAAGCGCCGCTGCGGCCTCGGGCATCTGCACCGACGCGGCCAGCGCGTCGTAGGCCGCGGAGACTCCCATCGGATCGGACCGGCGGGACGATACCAGCGCGGCGCCGAGCAGCGCGCCCTTGCGCGTGGGATCGAGCGTGGTCGCGGCAACGAACGACTGCGCCGCGCGATCGAAGTCCTCGAGGACGAGCGCATACATCCACCCGCTGTCCTCGGCGAGCGCAGCGCCCAGCCGTGGGTCGGTGGTGCGACCAGCGAGCGCGGAGGTCGCTTCGAGGCGCATCACCGTGTCGGCGCGGCCGGCGGCGAGATCGGCGAGGCCGAGCGCGGCGCTCGTGGCAGCGACCGAGTGTTCCTCGCGCACCGCGAGCCTGCGGAACACGTCGGTGGCCTCGTCGAACTGCCCTGCACGCTCGAGCGCACGACCAAGAAGCCACTGCGCCTCGGGGCCGGGATCCTGATCGGCGATCGCCTTGCGCGCGATCACCTCGCCGTTGCGATCGCCGAACTGCGCCCGTGCGCGCGCCGCACCTTCGAGCGCGGTCCGATCGTTGTCGAACCGCTGCAGCCACTCCTCGTACACCGCTGCGGCGGAGGCGACATCGCCGATCCGGACCTCGAGCACCCACGCGGCTTCGCGCAGCGCACGCCGGGCCGCGGGGCCATCGGGCAGCACACGGGCCTCGGCACGGCGCTCGGTGACGAGCTCCGCCCAGCGCTCCTGCGCGCGCAGCAGATCGATCAGCGACTCGCGCGCGAACGCATCCTCGGGCCACAGCGTCAGCACCTGGCGATAGAGATCGGTCGCGGTCTCGACGGCGCCACCGCGCTCGCGTAGCCGAGCGGCGGCGAGCAGTGCGGTCCCGCGTCGGGTCGCATCGGGCTCGACCGAGGCCAGGTCGGCGAGCAACTGCGCGCGGTCATCATCGCGGCCGAGCTGCGCGAGCGTCGACTCCATGCGCCAGCGCAGACCGAGATCCGCCGGGGCGAGCGCGGAGAGCTCGCGCTCGATCTGGAGCACGGCTTCCAGATCTCCGTGACTGCGCGCCAGGCGGATCGCTCGCTCGAGCATCGTCCGGCGCGGCTCGCCGCTGATGGTCGCCGCCGCGGCGCGCAGGCGTTCGAGCGCGGCGACGACGTTGCCGGTGGTGTCGTCGAGCTCGGTCAGCGCCTCGAGCGCGATCGGATGATCCGGTACGGCCTCGAGTGCCTTGCCGAGGGCCGAGCGCGCCTCGTCGAACGACTCCGGGCCACCGATCTCGTACGCGAGCAGCTCGGCGGCCTGGATGTAGAGCGCCGCCGCCGCGCCGGGATCCGGCAGCGGCGTCTGGCCGGGGCCGAGCCAGCTGCCGAGATGGGCGGCGTGCGCGGCCGTCAGGTAGGTCCTCGCGAGCGCGGCCGGATCAGCGCGGCCGAGCGCGTCGCGCTCCGCGGCGGAGGTGAGCACGATGAAGCCTGGAGCGCTGGCCTCGAGCGAGGCGAGCAGCGCTCGCGCCTGATCGCGCTGGCCACCGCGAAGCAGTGCATCTGCGCGGCGAATCGAGAGCACCATCGCGCGGCCCGGATCGCCCTCGACGGCCTGCCAGCTCTGCACCAGCTCGGCGAGGTCCTCGTAGCGCCCGAGCTCCTCGGCGAGCTCGGTCAGATCGTTCAGCACCAGCGGCTCGCCCGGCGCCAGTGCGAGCGCCTGTTGCAGCACGTCCCACGCCTGCTCGGGCTTGTCGGTGCGCGCGAGCTGCGCCTGGCGGCGGCGCAGTGCGACTAGCTCGCGGCGCAGCGAGGTGGCGCGATCGGGCGCTTGCTCCGGGGTGAGGCCATGTTCGTCGCCTGGACCCGCGGGTCCAAAGCTCTGCAGCAGCAGCGCAGCGAGCGCATCGATCGCCGAGGCCACATCCGCGGCCGTGCCGTTCTCCTCGGCCACGCGCAGCCGATCGCGCGCGATCCGCTCGGCCGTGGGCCCGGGGCCCGCGAGCACCGCGGCCTGCTCGAACGCTTCCTGCGCGCGCGCGTACTCGCTGCTGCCGGCGGCGCGAGCGACCTCGAGCCAGTAGGTGATCTTGCGCGCCGGGTGCTCGACCGCCTCGGCGAGCCGCTCCCAGACATCGAGCAGCGCCGCGGTGTCACCGGCGCGCGCGAGGATGCGCTCGAGCTCGAGTAGCGCACCCTGGTGCTGCGGCGCGATCCGCACGGCCTCCTCGAGAGCTGCTCGCGCTTCGGCCGCATCGTTCATGTGGTGGCCGAGGACGCGTGCCTTCTCGAGCAGCAGATCCGCCCGCTCGAGATCGTCGCGTGCGAATTCAACCTCGGCACCGATCAGCTTCGCGAGGTTTGGCCACAGCCCGCGACGATAGAACACGCGGCGGATCGCCCAGAGGTTCGGGCGCAGTGCCGGATCGAGGGTGAGTGCGCGACCGTATGCCTTCACCGCGCGCGCTTCGTCGGCCAGCCGGCGCTCGTACAGCTCGCCGAGCTCGTAGGCGAGGTATGCAGCCGCGGCCGGCTCGCTGGTTTGCTCGAGGTCACGCGCGACCGTCTCCGCGCGCTTCTCGCTGCCCGCGTCGCCGATCTCTTCGAGCGCGCGGTCGATCACCGTCGGAGATTCGAGGCTGGCTTCGAGCGGTTGATCGATGACGATGTTCGGCGTGGCGGTACCGACCTCGACGCCCGCGCCATCGGCGAGCGCGGCCAGATCCGCCCCCGCGGTCAGGTAGTCCTCGCTGCCCTTGGCCTGCGCGTTCGGATGCGACGCCGGGCCATTGATCGGTGGCGGGGTCGACGCGCGGCGGCTGCGCGGCTCCTCGCTGGTCGGCGGCGGCGCGCCCACCGCATGATCGCCGCTGCCGGTGTCCTTCACGGGGACCGCGATCGTGGGCGGTGGGATCGCGACCGACGGCACACTCGGCACGGCGAGGCTCGGGCTCGGAATCATCCGCGGCTTCGGCCCGAGCGTCGGCACGCGCATCGCGGCGCCGGGTGGCCGCGGCGGAATCGCGACGGCCGGACGGTTCGGGATCGGCGGCGGCGGGAGCGCGACCATCCGCGCGACCGGGGGCGGCGGCCGCCTCAGCGGCGCCTCGTCCTCGACCATGTCCGCGAGCTCGACCGAGATCTCTCCGGTGCCTCCGAGGTCGCTGACGTCAAGCTCCTCGTCCTCGTCCATCATCGCGTCGATCCGGGATGCGAGCGATCCGACGCGATTCTGCGATGGACCGGATGGAACCTGCCCGGTCGGTTCCGGCGCGCTTCCCTCAGCGCCCGGTTCATCTTCGGGTGGAGTTCCCAAGCTTTCCAAGGATCGCCAGACACCCCAGGAGGTGTCAACGCAGCGCGCCGTCATTCCGAGCATTTACGATCGCGCGCGGGTGCTTGCGTCCCGGCGCGGAGCGCGCATACATCTTCCCCCGTGCACAGGCCCCTACGGCTCGGTGATGACACCTTGACCCTCGAAGCGCTCGCCGAGGTCGCCCGCGGTGGCCGCCCGGTCGAGATCGGTACCGCCGCGCGCGCCGCGATGGACCGCGCCCGTCGCGTCGTCGATCAGGTGGTGGCCGGCGGAGACTCGTCGCCGGCCGTCTACGGCGTCAACACCGGGTTCGGCGCGCTCGCCGAGGTCCGGATCTCGGCCGGTCAGGTCGCCCAGCTCCAGAAGAACCTGGTCCGCTCGCACGCCGCTGGCGTCGGTCAGCCGCTGGCACGCGAGGCGGTGCGCGCCATGATGCTGCTCCGCGCGGCCGTGCTCGCCACCGGACGCAGCGGTGCGCGCACCGTGTGTTGCGAGCGGCTGTGCGAGCTGCTCGCGGCGGGCGTTCATCCGGTGATCCCGGCGCGCGGCTCGGTCGGCGCATCGGGAGATCTCGCCCCACTCGCCCACCTCGCGCTTGGCATGATCGGCGAGGGCGACGTGGAGTATCGCGGCACCACGATGCCGGCGGCAGAAGCGCTCGCACAGGCGAACATCTTGCCGCTCGTACTCGAGGCCAAAGAAGGGCTGACGCTGTTGAACGGCACGCAGCACATGACCGCGGTCGGTGGGCTCGCCGTGCTCGATGCGGAGGTGACCTGCCGGATCGCGGACCTCGCCGGAGCGCTCTCGCTCGAGGCGTTGAAGGGCACCGTGCGCGCGTTCGACGCGCGCGTGATCGCGGCGCGGCCGCACCCCGGTCAGATCGCTGTCGGGGCGGCGCTGCGGGCCCTGCTCGCGGGCTCCGAGATCGCCGAGTCGCACAAGGACTGCGGCAAGGTCCAGGATCCGTACTCGCTGCGCTGCATGCCGCAGGTCCACGGCGCCAGCCGCGACGTCCTCGGCTACGCACGCACCGTGCTCGAGCGCGAGATCGGAAGCTCCACGGACAATCCGCTGGTGTTCGTCGATGGTCCCGACGGTCCCGCGGGCCCTCGGGCCGGCGACCCGGATGACGATCGAGCCGTCGGCGAGATGATCAGCGGCGGCAACTTCCACGGGCAACCGGTCGCGATCGCGCTCGATGCCGCCGCGATCGCGGTGGCGGAGCTCGCGAACATCTCCGAGCGCCGCATCGAGCAGCTCGTCAACCCGCACCTGTCGAGCGGGCTCCCGCCGTTCCTCGCACCGGACTCCGGTCTCAACTCCGGGTTCATGATCGCGCAGGTCAGCGCAGCCGCGTTGGTCTCCGAGAACAAGGTGCTCGCGCATCCCGCCTCGGTGGACTCGATTCCCTCGAGCGCCGGCCGCGAAGATCACGTGTCGATGGGCGCCACCGCGGCGCTGAAGCTCGCGATGATCCATGATCACGTCCGCACCGTGCTCGCGATCGAGCTGCTGTGCGCCGCGCAGGGCCTCGATCTCCGCAGGCCGCTCCGCACCACCCCGCCGCTCGAGGCCGTGCACGCCGTGATCCGCGCGAAGGTCCCCGCGATGATGGTCGATCGACCGCTGTCGCCGGATATCGCCGCTGTGCGCGCGATGATCGACGACGGCTCGCTGCTCGCCGCTCTTCCCTAGCGTCGCCGGAGGTTCGGATGGGCGAGCTCTTCGGGCGCGCGCTCCGCCGTGATCTCCTCGTCGACCGGATCGAAGTCGCGCGTGCGAGAACCGCGAGCAACCTCGGCGAGCAGCGCCATGGTCAACGGATCGTGGAGGGTCGACGTTCGTGACGAGGACGGCATCTCGTCCACGGACGCGCCGGGTGCGGCGGACTCACCACGGGCTTCCCTGGCGAGCTTCGCCAGCTGATCCCGGTCGAGCTCGCGCGTTGCACGGTCATGCTTCGTGCTCATGACACCGACACTAACCGACTGCTACCCGACTCCGGATCGATAAACCACCGGGATCGCGTACGCCACGTTGCTTTTCTTGCGTGCGGTGACGTGTCCACGCGAGTTAGCGCGCGCGGCGTGTTCCACCGACATGGACGCCATCGACGAGCGACGTCGCGCTGCCATAGCGATACGGAATGGTCGCCGGATCCTCGCAACTCCACCGCACCAGATCTGCCCGTGCACCTGCGCGCAGCATCCCGCCACCTGCGATGCCCAGTGCCCGGGCCGCGTGACGGGTGACGCCGAGCCACGCTTCTTCCATCGTCATGCCGAAGTGTGTGGTCGCCAGCCACATCTGCAGCGGCAGCTGCTCGCAGAAGCTTGAGCCCGGATTGAGGTCGGTCGCGATCGCCAGATCGACCCCCGCGGCGCGGAGCTTCTCGATCGGCGGCACCGGCAGACGCAGCTGCACGCACGCGCCCGGCAGCATGACGGCGACCACGCGCGCGGCCGCGAGTGCGGCGATCGCCGCATCGGAGACCTGCTCGAGATGATCGGCCGACAGCCCCGACAGCTCGGCGAGCAGCTCCGCGGCGCCGAGATCGGCGAACTGACCGACGTGCCCGCGCACCGGCAGCCCCACGGCCCTGGCCGCCCCGAGGATCGCGCGTGCCTCCGCGAGCGTGAACGCGCCCTCGTCGCAGTAGACGTCGACCGAGCTCGCGAGCCCCTCGCGGGCGACCTGTGGGATCAGCTGGTCGCACAGCTCGCGCACGAACGTGCCGCGATCCGCCTTGCGCTCCGGCGGAACCACGTGCGCGAGCAAGCTGGCCACGATCCGTGGCGCCGGATCGTGCGCGGCGGCAGCGATGCACCGGAGCAACCGCAACTCGCCGGCGACCGTCAGATCGTAGCCGCTCTTCACCTCGATCGTGGTCGTACCCGCGGCGAGCGCGGCATCCAGCCGGCCGCGGAGCAGCGCGATCAGCTGCGCATCCGAGGCGGCCCGCGTGGGACCGAGCGTGGCCCCGATCCCGCCACCGGCCGCGGCGATCTCGAGATAGGTCTTGCCCGCCGCGCGCAGGGCGAACTCGTTGGCTCGATCGCCGGCGAATATCGCATGCGTGTGGCAATCGACGAGGCCGGGCGTCACCAGCCGGCCGCCCGCATCGATTACACGGGTAGCTGCCGGCGCATCGGCGTCCGCGCCGACCCAGGCGATGTCCTCCCCGCGGATCACGATCGCGCCGTGATCGATGATCCCGAGCCCAGGGCGCGTCGGATCGCAGGTCATCACGCGTGCGTTGCGAACCACGAGGTCGGTCATCGGCGCTCGTCACCGCGCTTGAAGTTGCCGGTCTTGCGCGCGACCAGGAGCTGCAGCGCCGCCTCGTCACCGGCCGTCACCGCGGCGCGGATCTCGTCGGCGTCGTGCCCGGTGATCGTGCGAACGATCCGCCCGCGGAACTTGATCAGCACCTTGTCGCGACCACATTGCACGTCGAACAGCTCGTCGGTCAGCTTGCCGCGCTGGTCGATCGGCTTCTCACCCGGCTTGCAGCTGCGCCCGCCCTCGCCCATCGCGGCTAGTCCTTGCGCCGCCGCGGGATGACCACGCCGCGCTGCTCCGCGGTCTGGATCGCCTCGTCGTAGCCGGCGTCGGCGTGGCGGATCACGCCCATGCCCGGATCGCAGGTGAGGACGCGCTCGAGGCAGCGCGCAGCGCGCTCGGTGCCATCCGCGACGATCACCTGACCGGCGTGCAGCGAGTAGCCGATGCCGACGCCACCACCGTGATGGAACGATACCCAGGTCGCGCCGCTCGCGGTGTTGAGCAGCGCGTTGAGGATCGCCCAGTCCGCGACCGCATCGGTGCCATCCTTCATGCCTTCGGTCTCGCGATTCGGCGAGGCGACGGACCCGCAGTCGAGGTGGTCGCGGCCGATCACGATCGGCGCTTTGACCTTGCCAGTGCGCACCAGCTCGTTGAACCGAAGGCCCACGCGATGTCGCTGCCCGTAACCAAGCCAGCAGATCCGCGCCGGAAGCCCCTGGAACGCGATCTTCTCGCGCGCGAGCTTCATCCAGCGATGAAGCATCGGATCGTCCTTGATCTCATCGAGCACGGCGGCATCGGTGACCGCGATGTCCTCCGGATCCCCCGAGAGTGCGGCCCACCGGAACGGGCCCTTGCCTTCGCAGAACAGCGGACGGATGTACGCGGGCACGAACCCGGGAAACGCGAACGCGTCCTCGAGCCCGGCGATCTCCGCCTGAGCGCGGATGTTGTTGCCGTAGTCGAACACGTGGGAGCCCGCGCGCTGCATCGCGATCATCGCGCCGACCTGCACGGCCATCGATGCGCGCGAGCGCTTCACGTACTCGACCGGATCGCGCGACCGCAGCTCCGACGCCTGGATCAGCGTGAGCCCCTGCGGGATGTAGCCGACCAGCGGATCATGCGCAGATGTCTGATCGGTGACCAGGTCCGGGGTAACACCGCGGCGCACCAGCTCGGCGTAGACATCGGCGGCGTTGCCGACCAGCGCGATCGATCGCGCGAGCTTCTGCGCCTTGCACTCCTCGACCCGGCGCAGCGCGGTGTCGAGATCCGGCGCGAGCTCGTCGAGGTATCGGGTCTCCAGCCGTCGCTGGACGCGCGTGGGATCGATCTCGATGCCGAGGAACACCCCGCCGGCCATCGTGGCGGCGAGCGGTTGCGCTCCGCCCATGCCGCCAAGCCCGCCGGAGAGGATGAACCGTCCCGACAGATCCGCGCTCGGGCCGTAGTGCACCTTCGCGGCGGCCGCGAACGTCTCGAACGTGCCCTGCACGATGCCCTGCGAGCCGATGTAGATCCACGAGCCAGCCGTCATCTGGCCGTACATCATCAGGCCCTTCTGCTCGAGCTCGCGGAAGTGCTCCCAGGTCGCCCACTTGCCGACCAGGTTCGAGTTCGCGATCAGGACGCGCGGCGCTTCCTCGTGCGTCTTGAACACGCCGACCGGCCGGCCCGATTGCACGAGCAGGGTCTCGTTGTTCTCGAGCCGACGCAGCTCGCGGACGATCGCGTGATAGTCCTCCCAGCTGCGCGCCGCCTTGCCAGTGCCACCGTAGACCACGAGATCCTCGGGACGCTCCGCGACATCGGGATCGAGGTTGTTCATCAGCATGCGGAGCGCCGCCTCTTGCTGCCATCCCTTGCACGTCAGGGTCGTGCCGTGCGGGGCTCGGATCGTCTCGGCCATGGCCGTCCTTAGCACGTTCCGCTGGTGTGCCGGATTGGCAGGCAGCGGATCGCCATCGCGTGTCGGGCTGTCCGCGTGACCCCCGTGGTCGTCGTCGGGTCGCGGACTTGGCGGAGCTCGGGGCATGGTCCGCGCGTTGCTGAGCTGTTCGGCATGCACCCCGCGCTCCGGCCGTACGTCCAGCCTCCGAACATCCGCACGGTTCGCTATCTCGTGGGCGGCGCGCTCACCGGCCTCACCGCGTTCCTGATCGCGATCGGGATCACGAGCATCGCGCAGGAGCGGCGCGCCGACGAGATCGTCGTCCGGAGCTCGCCGTGATCCCCACCGGTCTGCTCCGGGTCGTCCGGCGCCGGCTGCGGGTGGTCGCGATGCTGTACGTCGTGCTCGCGATCGGCGCGCTCGCGATCCCCGCCGCCCTCGCGAACCCTCGCAACGAATCCCGGCATCCAACCAGCGATTTTCAAGGGAGGTAGCGTCATGAGACACGCGGCCTGTGGTGTGAGCTTTCGCGCTCGCGCGTTCGCGACGGTGGCCCTGCTGACGGTCGGAATGCTGGCGGGCTTGCGCAACGTGATCGACGCGATGCTGTAGCCGAAACGCCGACGGGGCGCCATGAAGCGCCCCGCGGAGTCATCGAAACAATCGTGGATCAGGAGGCGTCGTCGGCTTTCCTGTCGTCATCGTTTGCCTGCTCGGTCTTCGCGGCGGCCTTGTTCGCGGCAACCTTGTCCTCGGTATCCACCTTGCGGGCCTCGATCTTGGCCTCGACCTTGGCCTCGACCTTCTTCGCGGCCGACGGCTTGCTCGCGGTCTCCTTGGCGGGAACCTCGGCCGAGCCGATGCGCATGGCGTAGAACGAGCGCCAGGCGAAGAACATCGAGATCACCAGCGCGACGCCGGCGATCGCGTAACGAACGTAGGTCCACATCGGCTCGGGCGCGTGAACGAGCTTGCCGTGCAAGGTGCCCGCGGCCTTCTCGTCGAGCTGGAGCGCGAGGCCGACGGCGAGCACGCCGAACAGCGTCGTGAACTTGATGACGGGGTTGAGCGCGACCGACGAGGTGTCCTTGAACGGGTCGCCGACCGTGTCACCGACGACGCACGCCTCGTGGAGCGGCGTGTTCTTCATGCGGAGCTCGGTCTCCACGATCTTCTTGGCGTTGTCCCAGGCGCCGCCGGCGTTCGCCATGAAGAATGCCTGGTACAGGCCGAACAGCGCCATCGAGATCAGGTAGCCGATGAAGAAGTACGGCTCGATGCAGGCGAACGACAGGGTCGTGAAGAACACGACCATGAAGATGTTCTTCATGCCCTTCTGCGCGTACAGCGTGCAGATCTCGACGACCTTGTTCGAGTCCTCGACCGAGGCCTTGGTGACGGACTCGTCGAGCTTGATGTTCGCCTTGATGAACTCGACGGCGCGGTAGGCACCGGTCGAGACCGCCTGGGTCGACGCGCCGGTGAACCAGTAGATGATCGCGCCACCGACGACCAGGCCGAGCAGGAACGGCGGGTGGACCATCGAGAGGTTGGAGACCAGCTCCGGCTTGAGGCCGTCGGTCACCAGCATGATGAGGGCGAAGATCATCGTGGCAGCGCCGACCACGGCGGTGCCGATGAGCACGGGCTTGGCGGTCGCCTTGAACGTGTTGCCGGCGCCGTCGTTCTCCTCGAGCAGCATCTTGGCGCGGTCCCAGCTCGGCGTGAATCCGAAGTCCTTCTTGATCTCGTCGTCGATGCCCGCCTGACCCTCGATGACCGAGAGCTCGAACACCGACTGCGCGTTGTCGGTGACCGGACCGTACGAGTCGACCGCGATCGTCACCGGGCCCATGCCCAGGAAGCCGAACGCGACGAGACCGAACGCGAACACCGTGCCTGCCGCACCGCACGCGAAGTGCGACATCTCGAGGCCGGCGTTGAGGTTCGTGGCGTAGAGCAGATCGGCGATGCCGACCATCGAGCTGATGAGGTACGCGATGCCCATGAGGCCCGTGATCACGAGGCCCATCCAGTAGGCCGAGAAGTTACCGGCGGTGAGCCCGGCGAGGATGTTCAGCGACGGGCCGCCTTCCTTCGAGGCCGTGACGACCTCGCGGACGTGGCCGGAGTTCACCGAGGTGAACACCTTGACCAGCTCCGGGATGATCGCGCCGGCGAGCGTGCCGCACGAGACGATCGCGGACAGCTTCCACCACAGGCCGAACGGCAGCGCGGATTCGCCGGTGCCGATCAGCAGGTAGCTGATGAGGAAGGTCAGGGCGACGGAGACCAGCGAGGTCAGCCACACGAGGACGGTGAGCGGGTGCTCGAAGTCCATCTTGTCGACGTTAGCGTAGCGCGCCTTGGTGATCGCCTCGTTGACGAGGTAGCTGCCGACCGACGCGAGGATCATGACGATGCGGAGGCCGAACAGCCAGACCAGCAGGACCGTCTGTAGCCACTCGCCGGGGTCCGACGGAGCGCCGCTCGGCAGGTACGTCCCGGCGCTGAGGCCGGGGACGTTTGGGAGCGCGACGAGGATGAAGGTGATCAGCGCGACGCCGGTGACGCCGTAGGTCTCGAAGCCGTCCGCTGTGGGGCCGACCGAGTCACCGGCGTTGTCACCGGTGCAGTCCGCGATCACGCCCGGGTTACGGGCATCGTCTTCCTTGATGTTGAAGACGATCTTCATGAGGTCCGACCCGATGTCGGCGATCTTCGTGAAGATGCCGCCCGCGATGCGGAGGGCCGCGGCGCCGAGCGACTCGCCGACCGCGAAGCCGATGAAGCACGGGCCTGCGTAGTCGCCGGGGAGGAACAGCATGATCGACAGCATCAGCAGCAGCTCGAGCGAGATCAGCACGGTGCCGATCGACATGCCGGCCTCGATCGGAATCGCGTAGACCGGGTACGGCTTGCCGCGGAGCGATGCGAACGCCGCACGCGAGTTCGCGAAGTTGTTGACGCGGATCCCGAAGAACGCGACCAGCGACGATCCGAGGATGCCGACAACGCTGAACGCAGCGATCGCGGCGACCTTGGGCAGCGGCACGCCTTCGAGCACCGCGAAGTAGATCACGATCACGGCGGCGATCAGCACCCACAGCCAGGCGATGAAGATCGCCTGGGTCTTCAGGTACGTCTTGCACGTCGAGTAGATCAGCTCGCTAATCTCGATCATCGCCTTGTGGGCGGGAAGGTTCTTGAGCTTCTGGTACTTCAGAAGGCCGAACAGCAGCCCGATGGCGCTGACGACCAAGCCGAGCGCCAGGATGTTCCAGCCGGTGGTTCCCAGGAAGTGCACCTGGTGGAGGTCAGGGAGCACGAGCTGAGCTTCGCTGCGCGGCCGCGCCGCAACACCAGCGACGGCCTCTGCCGACGCTGCAAGCCATGAAAGAGATGACATCATTTGGTGGTTCCTCGGGGGGCGCGAGTCGCTTCGGTGGGGCGTTATAAGGACGAGCCGATCCGGAGTGCAAGGGGTGAATACGCCCCAAGTGCTCGACGTTTGGATGGATTCCCAGACCGAACGTGGTATGGAACGTTGCCCGGAAAGGTTCCCCCCGTGATCGGGCGCCCGCGGCACGTGCCATGCGCCGCCCCGAGATCCTGGCTCCTGCGGGTGACCGCGATGCTCTCGCGGCCGCGTTGGCTGCCGGCGCCGACGCCGTCTACCTCGGCCTCGACGACGGCTTCAACGCCCGCGCCCGCGCCGTCAACTTCGCCAGCGATGGCCTCGGCGAGGTCGTCGCCTGGGTCCACCGCGGCGGGGCAAGGCTCTACGTCACGCTCAACACGCTGGTGTTCGAGCCGGAGCTGCCGGTCGTCGAGGAGCTGATCCGACGGGTCGCGGCGGCGGGCGTCGACGCGATCATCGTCCAGGATCCGGCGGTCGCCCTGCTCGCCCGCGCGATCTGCCCGGATCTGGAGATCCACGCTTCGACGCAGATGACCGCATCGTCACCGCTCGCGGTCGGGCTGCTCGCGGCCCTGGGTCTCGCACGCGTGGTCGTCCCGCGCGAGCTCTCGGTCGACGAGATCCGCGCCTATGCCGCGGGCTGCACGATCCCGCTCGAGGTGTTCATTCACGGTGCGCTATGCGTGGCGTGGAGCGGGCAGTGCTTGTCGAGCGAGGCGTGGGGCGGTCGCTCGGCGAATCGCGGCCAGTGCGCGCAGGCGTGCCGGTTGCCGTACGGCCTCGTGGTCGATGGCGACGAGCGCGATCTCGGCGAGGTCGAGTACCTGCTGTCGCCCAAGGATCTGGTCGGGCTCGATGCGGTGCCGGCGCTCGCGGAGATCGGCGTCGCGTCGCTGAAGATCGAGGGCCGGCTCAAGGGCCCGAGCTATGTCGCTGCGGCGGTCGCGCAGTATCGCCGCGCTGCGGCGGTTGCGGCCGGCGAAGTCGCGCCCGAACCCGCGATCGAGGTGCCCCTCGACCCCGCATCGCTGCACGTCGCGTACAGCCGCGGCATCTCGTCGGGGTTTCTCGCGGGCGCCGATCACCAGCTGCTGGTCGAGGGCCGGTTCCCGCGCCATCGCGGGCTGCCGCTCGGCAAGGTGGTCAAGGTCGACCGCGACAGCGTGTACGTCCTGCCGGCGCCCGAGCAACGACCGATCACCGGCGGTCACGCGCTGCCGGAGCATCCCGAGCGCGCGCATGCCTCGCCGCCGATCGTTCCGCGCGCCGGAATGGGCGTGGTGTTCGATCACGGGCATCCGGAGGATGCCGAGCAAGGCGGGCCGATCTTCGGCGTCGATGCGATCGCGGATGGCTATCGCCTGCGGTTCGGCGATCCGGGGCCAGACCTGTCGCGCGTCGGGCCCGGCGACTTCGTGTGGATCAGCTCGGATCCGAAGGTCACGCGCGCCGGCGAGAAGGCCGCCGAAGCGGGGCGCGGTGCGCTCGGTCGGATCGCGGTGACGCTGACCCTGCGTGGCGAGGCCGGATCTCCGTTGTCGGTGATCGCGCGCGCCGGCCGACACGAGGTCACCACCGCGACGGCCTCCGTGCTGCAGGTCGCGCGTGGCGCCGGCCTCACCCGCGACGTGCTCGCCGACAAGCTCGGCGGCTTCGGCGGCACGCCGTTCCATCTCGGCTCGATCGATGGCTCCGCGGTGGCCGCGGGCCTGCACGTCCCGGTGTCCGAGCTGAAAGATGCCCGCCGCCGGATCGCGACCGAGCTCGAGGCCGCGGTGGTCGCAGTCGATCGCCGGCTCACCGTAGGATCGCAGATCGAGGCGCTACGGACCAGGTCGAGCGCCCCGCTCGAGGTCGATCCCCACATCGTCGCGCTGTGCCGCACCGATGCGCAGCTCGACGCGGTGCTCGATGCGGGGGCGCGCGAGGTCGAGCTCGACTGGATGGAGCTGGTCGGGCTCGGCAGGGCGGTCGAGCGTGCGCGCGAACGCGGCGCGAAGGTCGGGGTTGCGACCGTGCGCGTGCAGAAGCCCGGCGAGGAGCGGATCGATGCGCACCTCGCGCGACTCGCGCCGGATCACGTGCTGGTGCGGAGCTGGGGTAGCCTCGCCTATCTCGCCGCGCGGCCCGATCGTCCTGCGCTCCACGGGGACTTCTCGCTGAACGTCACCAACTCGATCACGGCGGGCTGGGTCCTCGACCACGGGCTGACCACCCTCACCGCATCGCACGATCTCGATCGCGATCAGCTGATCGCCCTGCTCGCGCGTGCACCGCGCGGGCGGATCGCCGTGACGGTCCACCATCACATCCCGACGTTTCACACCGAGCACTGCGTGTACGCGCACCTGCTCTCGACCGGCAAGGACTACAAGACCTGTGGTCGTCCGTGCGAGCACCACGAGGTCGCGCTGCGCGACCGCGTGAACCTCGTGCATCCGGTGGTGGTCGATGTCGGGTGTCGCAACACGGTGTTCAATGCGCAGGCGCAGAGCGCCGCGAGCCTGGTGCCCGAGCTGCTCGCGCACGGGGTGCGCCGGTTCCGGATCGAGCTCGTGCGCGAGTCCGCCGAGGAGACCCACCGGGTGTTCGAGGCCTACACGCAGCTGGTCAGCGGCGAGATCGGTCCTGCCGAAGCCGTGCGGCGCACCGCCGTCCACGAGCAGTTCGGGGTCACCCGCGGCACGATGCGCACACTCACCGTCCTGCGCTGAGAACGCGACCGCGATGTCAGGATCTGGCCGGTCTTGCCAAACTCACCGGCACGTTCAGACACCGCTCCACCATGGCAGTAGCCGGCAAACACCGTGGACACGCGCACTTCCAGGTCGCTCCGCAGGTTGGCATCGCGGCTGCTTCAGAGGTCCCCCATGAACGCCTTCCGCCACGTGCTGGTCGCCACCATGGTCCTGTCTGCCGGTCCCGCCCTCGCCGATGACGCGGCCGGCCCGGTCACCCACACCGATCAGCTCGTCGTGGTGACGCCGAACGCACCAGTGGTGATCACCAACGGCGCGTACCAGGCACAGGTCGCCGCGGGTCCGAGCGCGATGGCTCCGATGGTCGCGGCGGCACCCAATGGCGCTCCTCAGAACGAGCCATGGGACAATGTCTCGCACATCAACGGCCAGCTCGTGAAGGTCGGCGAGAAGAGCGACTTCATCCTCAAGTACAAGAAGCTCAACATCTCGACCAATCCGATCGGCTGGATGTTCGGCGTCTACGGTGTCTCGGCGAGCTACGCGATGAGCCAGAACATCGCGATCCGCGGCGATGCCAACATCATGAACGTCGGCCACGAGAGCGGCTACGAGGTCGGCATCAGCCTGCCGATCTACTTCCGCCGCGTCTACTCGGGCCCGTTCATCGAGCCCGGCCTGATCACCCGCGGCTTCCGCAACAACAACGACAACGCGTACAGCTGTTCGGACTGCTCGAGCTCGGACACCTCCATGGTCGGCCCCGAGGTCCTGTTCGGCTGGCATTGGACGTTCGACTCGGGCCTCAACGTCGCGTTCGCGTTCGGCGCGGCGCGCGACCTCGGCTCGCAGGACAGCAGCCAGCCCCAGCCTGCGGGCTACTTCCGCATCGGCTACGCGATGTAACCGGGGCCTTGCCGCTACGCACTCGGAGCTTCACGTGGTGAGCACCGAGAGTCCGTCGCGCATGGCACGCAGCTTGTAGAACGTCCGCGTCAGGACAGCAGTTCCGTTCCGACCTTCGTGTCTCGGAGCCACGGAGACGCAGGGCATAATTCATCGATCCCGTCGCAGTCGCGGGCTCTCGACCAGAGATCGCGGGACGTCCCCGGTTTTTCTGCTCTGCGCTCTCTGCGGCTCTGCGGCTCTCCGAATGTAGCGTAGGTGTCGCAACGGTCGCCGGCGCGTGCGGAGCGACTCGTGGTCGAGCGGTTGCGCCGATGCCGTGCCCCGAAGCGCGAGACGGCACGCTCCTTCGCGGGGCGCGCCGTCGGTCGTTGCGTATGGCAAGCGCTACGCGGCGGCGTTCGCGCCGGTCGCGCGTCCGGGCTGTACCGGAATGGTCTTCGCGCGGGTTTCGGGCGGCAGCATCGGCTGGACCTTCGCCGCCCAGATCGTGCAGCAATCGAGGTCTGCCATGCCGGGGAGCTGCGCGAGGCGCTTCTCGATGTAGCCCATTACCTCGAAGATCTTCTCGCCCGGGAACAGGCCGGCGACGCAGCGCGCTGCATCCTCGTCGGTCTTCACGCCACCGCCGACCGGCGCGTAGAAGGCGCGCGCGATCTTCTTGCAGAACACCTGCGCGAACCGCTGGCCGTCGAGCCGGTCGCGAGCCTGGTTGAAGTAGTACGCGAAGTGACGGCGCTCCTGCTTTGCGATTCGCTTGCACAGCTCCTCGAGCACCGGGTTCTTGGTCTGGCGCGCCAGCTCCTCGTACGCCTGCGTGGTGAGGCATTCCTGGAGCGCACCCCAGAACATCCACAGCGCGATGAACGTCCTCGGCATCGCCATCGCGATCGCGCCCTGCGCGAAGTCCTCGAACTTCGCCTTGAACCGTGCGTTGGCGCGGATCGCGGTGGCGCGCTCGGTGGCGGTCGGAACGCGAACGCCGCACTCCTCCATCAGCCGGGTGAGCGCGTAGCTGTGAAAGTACTCCTCGTAGTTCCACATCGTGAGGAACGTGAGCAGTTCGGGGTCACGGGCGACCTTCAGCTTGGCGACCTCGAGGAAGTAGTGGACCGTCTGGCTCTCGATGTCGGCGAAGTAGTGGAGGCTCTGCACCTCTGACTCGGTCAGCCCGTGCTTGCGTGCGAGCTCCCAGTCAAGATCCTCGAACTGGATCTTGTGCGAGACGGCGATGTGCGTGGCGATGTCGGACACTAGTTCCCTCGTTCCGGCATTCTGCCGGCTGTCACCCAGTACGCGAGAGGGTCCGGACCGGATCACCGCACGCTCAATGGCCCCAGTAATACACCATCAACCGGGCGTTCACCCGGGCCAAGGCATGAGGAATGCAGCGACCTTATCCGGCGCTACAGCCCCGAGGTCCTTGAGGAAATCTCTCGCCGCCTCGGCTCGCGCGGTCGGACCAGGACCACCCTCTAGCCGGCCCCGATACATGCGTACGACCTGCACGTGACCTTGCATCTCGGCGGCGGCGAGCGCGGCCTCCGCGGAGTCGAGATCACTCAAGGACGTCTCGATGGCCCCGGCCCACGCGTGACACGACGCGCGGACGAGATGCCCGAGGCCGGTGGCCCAGCCGGCGTCCTCCTTGATCATCTCGTTGCCGAGCTGCCGCGCTTCACGCAACGCGCCATCCCGACGAGGATCCGCGAGGAGGATTCGTGCGCGCAGGTAGGACAACTCGATCCGTGGCTGCTGGAGCCGCAGCAACCCGAGCCGCTCGACATGGGGCCAGACCTCGGCGATCCGATCGCGCGCGCTGTCGATCTGATCCGCATAGAGATCGATGCCGATCGAGGCGATCGTGGCGCTGACGTGTGGGAGGTGGAACACCGCGCCGATCGACGGCATCGAGATCGCGAGCTGCGCGCGTGCCTCGCCGGGCTTGTCGAGCAACAGCCACGCCGCGTTCGAGCGACCGGTGCGCAGCGTCTGCTGCGCCACCTCGTCGCCGCGGTCGATCGCGTCGCGGAGCAGCAGCTGGGTGAGCCGCGCGAGCTCGCGCCACTCGCCGAGATAGAACAGCGTGGCGAGCCAGTAGGTGTCGCCGGTATCGATCTCCCACCGCACACCCGCACCGTGATCGCGCAGCGCCGCGAGCCCGGACTCGAGCTGGGTGAGCGCCTCGCGCCACCGCCCGCCCATGTGCGCCGCGATGCCGACGGCGGCCTCCGCGATGCCGATCACGTGCGGCGCCGCGAGCCGGGCCGCCACGGCTTTGAGCCGGCTCCCGACGGCCTCCACCACCGAACGGTTGCGGCTACCCGCCGCCGCCGTGTAGCAGACCTCCTGCGCGAGCGCGAGGCACACGCGCACCGGCTCACCTGCATCGAGCGCGGCCTTGACCAGCTCGGACTGCACGACGCGGCCGAGCGTGGGATCCATGAACGCGAGGCCGCTCGCGATCGAGTACAGCACGTCGGTGGTGAGCAGCTTCGCGGCGGGGATCTCGGTGACGTCGCGCTCCACGAAGTCGAGGCCGCGCAGCTTCATCTGCACCCACTGCGTGGCGAGCTTGGTCCGTGACGCGCGTGCGGTCAGCGGGATCCGGATCCCGATCGCCTGTAACAGCTTCTCGGCCGCCGGCAACGCCTCTTCGAGCCGGCCGCGGCGCAGTAGTGCTTCGACTCGCAACCGATCGAGATCGATCGATTCGTCGTCGGGCAGCAGCTGCGCGGCGTGGCCGTACACGGTCGCCGCCTCGTCGAGCTGCCCCGCGCAGACCAGCGCGTGCGCCTTGCGGCTCATCAGGTCGCGCTGGCCGGTCGTGTCCCACGGGCCGAACGTGAGCGCGATCTGGTAGAGCTCCGCTGCGCGGCGAAACGCGAGCGCCTCCTCCGCCTTGAGCGCGGCCGCGACCGCATGATGCGCGGCGTTCTCCGGATAGCCGGCGGCGAGCCAGTGCTCGACGATTGCATGCTGATCGAGCTGATCGGGCCCCTGCACCGCCTCGAACGCACGCGCGATCGCCTCGTGCCACCCGGCCTTGGTCTCGGTGTCGAGACCCGCGAGCACCGCGGACCGCACGTAGTCGTGCGCCGGGTGCAGGATCATCTGCCCGCCCACCTGGCGTAGCGTCGCAAGCCGCTGGAGCGAGAGCGCGCTGGCCTCGTCATGTCCGCCCAGCACGCCGGCGGCATGAGCCGCGATCTCGACAGGGAGCGGACGCGCCGCCACGGCGGACACCGAGAGCATCGCCTGCGCCTCGACCGAGAGCGCCTGCACGCGAAGCCGCACCAGATCGTCCATCTTCGCTCCGGGCGTCATACCGGGCGTGCGCGCCATCTCACCGATCGCGAGCGGATTGCCGCCGGCGGCTGCGACCACCTCGGCCCCGCGACCCCGGTCTTCCGCGAGCTGGTTGAACAGCAGCAGCGCATCCTCGTCGGGGAGTGCGGTGACCTCGAGCTCGCGCACATCGCCGCGGCGCTGGCTCCCGCCCGGTGGGCGCCGCAACAGCGCCACAACACCGAGGTAGTCCTCGGGCCGATGGGCGACGATCACCAGGATCCCCGGCTCGCCATTGTGGATCAGCTCCGACAGGAACACGCAGCTATCGGCATCGCCCCAGTGCACGTCATCGACGAAGATCGCCACCGAGCGGATCCGGCTCAGCCGCGTGAGCACGCTGCGCAGCGCCGAGAAACCACGACGCCGAAGCTCCTGAGGATCCGGTGGCACGGGGCTTCCGGCGACCTGGTCGGCGAACTGTGGGATCCTCAGCGTCACCGGGAACAGCCGCGCCAGCGCGCCGATCTCTCGCGGCACGAGCTCGGTGATCGCGGCGGTGGTCAGCGTCATGATCGCGGCGGTCAGTGAATCGACCACGCCATCGAGCATCTTGAACGGCACCGCCTCGCGCTCGAAGCAGCGGCCCTCGAGCGTGAACACCGCATCCTCCAGGCCGCGGAGGAACCGACGCACCAGCGTGCTCTTGCCGATGCCGCTGCGGCCGTGGACCACCACCGCGACACCGTGGCTGCGCGAATCACCGAGCGCGCGGCGCAGCACCTCGGTCTCGACCGACCGGCCGACGAAGTTCGCGGCGGGCGCGCTGCGCGACATCCGCCGCGTCGTCGGCGAAAGTCCGGCGCCGAGCTGGATGAGGATCGCCATCCCGGTGGGGCGCGATCCGGCAGGGGGCTGCAGCATCGCCATGCAGAGCCGCACCAGATCCGCGGGGATCGCCTGCGCGATCGTCGTCGGGATCGCGGGAAGCTCCGTCTGCTTGCGGGTCATCACGACCTCCGAGTCACCCTCGAACGGACGGCGCCCGGTCAGCGCTTCGTAGAGCATGCAGCCGACCGAGTACCAGTCGCTCGCCTCGCCGAGCGGCTGGTCTGCTGCCTGCTCGGGGGACATGTACACCGGCGTGCCGACCGCGAGCTTCTCCGGATCGCCCTCGGCCATGCCGGCGACGAGACCGAAGTCGAGCAGCGCGAGCCGGCCCTGCGGAGTGACCAAGACGTTACTCGGCTTGAGATCGCGGTGCAGCTTGCCCGCGCGATGCAGCGCCACCAAGGCGTCGACGAGCTGGATCAGCGCGCCGCGCAGCCTCGCCTCGTTGAACGGCGAACCCGAGATGTCCTGCCGTGTCCGCGCCGGCCCGGTCGTCGTGCGCGGCGGGCGAACCCAGTCGATGAACGAGACGCCCTCGACCAGTTCCATCGTGAAGTACCAGTCGCCCCCGCTGGCATGCAGCTCGTGTAGCTGGACCAGGTTGGGATGGGTGATGTCGGCGAGCGAGCGAAACTCGCGCTTGAACCGATACAGGTCGCGACCGCTCGCCTGGCGCAGCAACTTGAGCGCGACCTCTCGCTGCGACTGACGATCGAACGCGCGATACACCACCCCGGCGCCACCTGCGCCCAGCGTGCCCCGGACCTCGAACCGGCCCGCGCCGAACACCGGCGCTGCCTGGCCGACCTCCATCGAAGCTTCGACAGTATCAGCGTTCGGTGGGCGCAGGTCCTCCCGGGTCATCGGGCCGGAGGGCTCACGATGCCGCCCAGCGGCAAGGACGATTGAGCGAGCTCGATGATCCCCGCGCCCCCGCCACCACCGCCACCACCGTCGCCACCACCGGTGCTCCCTGTACCGTTCCCACCGGGGCTCGCCGCGGTTGAACCGGATCCACCATCGCCGGCCGAGCTCCCGTGCGATCCGCCGGCCGCTCCGCCGGTGGCGATCGGATCCGCGCCGTCACCACCTGCGCCGTTGCCGCTGCCACCGCTGCCTCCGCCGCCGTTCGCAAACATCGCTCCCGCGTTCGTGACGACCGGTGCATCGAGCACGAGCATCCCGCCCGACCCTCCGCCACCGCCGCCGTGCTTGCCACTGGGCGCGCCCTTGCCCGCCGCACCCGACGCGTTGATCGATCCGGTGGCCGCGACGGTGATCGCGGTGGTCGCGATCAACATCACGACGCCGCCGCCGCGCCCACGCGAGCCGGAGCTGCCTGCCCCGTCCGCGCCTCCGCACCCTCCCTGGAGGGTGGTTGGATTTGTCGTCGCGCCGTGCGAGCCATGATCGGTGACGTTGAAGCTGTCGCCGCCGTCGCCGCCCGTGGTTCCGAGGCTACCTCCCTGGCCACCGCCGTTGGTGTTCGGATTGGTACCGGAGCTGCACGCCCCCTCGGATCCGGCACCGCCGACGGACGCGCCTTTCTTGCTCGAGAGGTCGAGCGTGCCCGCGATCGTGATCGCTCCGTCCGTGGCGAGCAGCACCAGCGCCCGGGTTCCGATCGCCTCGATGCGGCTCCCGACCGGGATCGAGATCGATCGCCCGGTGATCGCGCAGACGTCGGAGCTGCCCGCTGCGAGGGTCGCGCACTGCGGGCTGCCAGCGCTCGTCGCGAGGATGGTCGTCCCGGTGAACGAGCGATCCGAGCTCGGCAGCGCATCGAGGCAGACGATCGCGAGCTGTGTCGTCCCGAAGCAATACGTGCGGGCATCGGGCGGCCCCGCGTCGCGGCCGGCATCGATCGGCGGGCCCGCATCGATCGACGGGTCCGCATCGCCGACTGCGGAGACCTGAGACCCGCAGCCAACCAGGGAGAGCATCAAGCCTGCCAGAACGCGCACGCCTGCGACGGTATCATCGTCGCGGGCGGGGAATGTCGCCAAGCTGGCGGAGAGCCCAGGTTCGAGGAACAACGATCCGTGGCGGTGGCGTCGGCGGGGTCCGCGCGAGGGTGCGGAGGAGCAACCGGGCGTCGGCGGCCTTGCGATCGGGCTTCGGCCACGCGGCGAGCGTGGCGAGCTGGCCCGCGGGAAGCCCGGCACGCCGTGCATCGACGTCCAGCTGCGCCCAGCTGCGGTCGCGATAGAACCGCCCTCGTGCCAGCTCGACGAGCCGCGCGCGGACCGGCGCCGTCAGCCGCGGTGCACGTGCGATTCCATCGCGCAGATTGACGAGCGCATCGGAGACGGCGCGGTAGCCGGCGTCGGCAGGAAGGTGCGCGACCGCGACCTCGTCATCGGCGGTGTACACCCCACGGGCGAACGCGCGATAGATCGCGCCGACGCCGCGCATCCCGAACGGCGCCAGCTCGGCCGCCCGCAACGCGCCCATGCTCGACGCGCCCCACACCTCGATGCCGCGCTCGAGCGCGAGCAGCAGCTCCTTGTGCCAGACCGCGGCCATCCGCTCGAAGTAGCCGTCGATGATCGCGAGCCGCGACACGCGGCGCCGGCGCAGCAGGGCGAGCACGTCGCCGACCGCGACCGGTGGCATCACGGTGGCACCTGGATACAGGCGCGCGACCTCGGCGGCAGGCAGCGTGGGCCCGACGAATACCAGCGTGGTCATCCCATCGCCTCGATGTCGGTGGCGAGGCCGGGCACCACCACCTTGACCACCGGCACGCGCAGCGTGTCGTGGGTGAGGTCGACCGCGATCACCTGGCGCACATCGTGTGCCGCGAGGATCTCGAGCAGCGTCTCGAGATCCTCCCCGAGCCCGCGCGTCGGATGGTACGGCAGATCATCGAACACCGCCGGGTCGTCGCACGGGGCGGCGAGCCGGTCCCAGAGGTTCGCGAGCGTGTCGGGATCGGTGGCGCGAGCGTAGTCGGCCGCGAAGAAGTCATCGCGGCCGCCGGCGATGTAGGTCAGCCGGGTCTGCGCTGCCTCGGTGATCGCGCGTGCGATCGCCACCTCGGGCGCGAGGTGGGCGCCGAAGCCCTGATAGACGCCCAACGCCCGCCACGCTGGCTCCCGCGGATCCTCCATGATCGCGCAGCCGACGACCGGGATTACCCCGCCGAGATCCCAGACGAACACGCGCGCACCGGTGGCGGTGATCCGCTCGATCAGCTCGCGGCATACCGGATCGGTGATCGTATCGAGCACCAACCGTCGGTCGCCGCCAGCGCGTCGCCACGCCGCCTCGGCGTCGCGCTCGATCACTTCGCAGAGCCCGTGGACGATCGCCTCGACGAGCACGTTGCCCGAGGCCAGCCCGTTCGACGAGATATCGAACACGGGCGGCGCGGTGAACGTGGTGTCGAGCGTGATCGCTTGCTCCGGAACAAGCACCGCTCGATCCGCGACCAGGTCCCAGCCCTCGACCCAGCGCCAGCGCGCATCGCGGTCGAGCCGTCCGCGCGGGCGCGGCAACGCGCGAACCTCCACGGCGCGCGCTCCGAGTGCCTTCGCCGACGCGCGCTCGGTGGGCAGCTCGAGGTGCTCGGCGGTCCAGGTCTCGAGGCTCTCCATCAGGGCGCTGACGCGGGCCGCGTCGGCGGTGATGCCCTTGCCCTGCTGCGTGGACAGCGACTTACCCATCGGGCGGATCGCGGCGAACACCGGGATGCCGAGCGTGTCGAGCCCGGTGAGGTCCGCGATCCTAGTAATCTGGGCCCGCTTCGCCGCCGGCGAGAACCGACGCCAGGTGGCCTCGACGCTCGCGGCGCGATGTGTCCCGTCACGCAGCACGCTGGCAGCGTCGAGGATCTGGTCGAATAAGCGCAGCGGCATCCGGGTGCGCCAGGATACCGCGGCAGGCTGCTATCATCCGGCGGTGCGGTTCTCGTTCGGCATTGTCGTGTTCGTGCTCGCGATCTCTGGCTGCAAGACCGGCGGCGCCTACGCGCAGAACGACCGCGAGGCGGGGGACGTCGATCCAGGCGAGACCAATGGCCGGATGTTCGACTTCGTATCGAACAAGCCCGAGGGAGATGACTGGCAGATCCGCATCCGCGGCTCCTCGATGTGGGCGTCGTTCTCGCACGAGGACTTGGCCGACGATCTGGGGACCAAGAACCTGACGCGCAAGGAGACCACCAAGGTCTGGAAGCTGATCGATGCGCTCGACATCCCCGGGCGCAAGAAGGGCAAGCAGGACGAGGACGAGGGCTACGTCCAGCTCCGCCTTCGCGAGCCCGGCGGCGAGGAGGGCCACGACATCTTCAGCGTGTTCGTGTCACGCGCGACCGAGGACGAGGATGTGCTGGCGCTCGCCGGATACCTGCAGAGCCTGATCGCGAAGTATCACAAGGAGAGTCCGAACTTCTGATCACCCGGCGTCGCCGATGGCCTCGCGCTCGAGGATCCCGGACCACCGCAGGTAGAACAACAGGTAGGGATCTGGCAGCACGAGCACGCTCTCCTGGTCATCCCACTCGAGCGACGGGCCGGTCGGCGCCGCGAAGCCCTGCGCGATCTGACCGAGCGCGAGGCACGTCCGTACCACGCTGGCGGGGTCGGGGTGCTTGCCGGTGCACATCTCCTCGAGCCGGCGGTTGAGCTCGTCCTTCTCGAGCGTCAGCTGCGGTGGATCCATCGCCACCGCGCGAAGCAGCGTCAGGTAGACATCCCCCTGCGTGCCGTCCCGGTGCGTGTAGAGCTGGCGCTCGCCGGGGCGCGTCTTCGGGCCGGCGATCATCGCCCGCGTCAGTGACCGGAAGTCCCCCGAGCACGAGGTCAAAAACAGGATCTCCCGCCGCGCGGCGTCATCGAGCGTGACCTCGCGCGGCGCGTCCGCGGTCTCGCGAATCCCCTGCTGATTGCACATCCACAAGCAGATCGACTGCATCAGCTGCGGCGACCCGGCCGCCTCGCGGGCGAACAGCGCCAGCGACTCGGCATCGACGAACGTCGCCAGGTGCGCGCAGCCGAGCCGCGGGATCTCGAGCAGGTCCTTCTTGACCCAGTACTCGACGTCGATCGCGAGCACGCGGCCGCGCAGCTCGGCCAGCGCGCGCACCACGTTGTCGGCGCGATGCGGTACCGACGCCACGCAGATCCGGACCCCGCGGCTCGCTGCATCCTTCAGCTGCTGCGCGACATCGGTCTGGATCGCCTGCGGGATGTAGTGAAAGTCGTCGAGCAGCAGCGTGTAGGCGGTGCTGGCGAGCTCCTCGACCACCTGCGGGAGCCCGCGCCGGTTCGCCGTGGCCGACAGCGTCTCGCCGCTGGTATCGAGCGTGCTGTGACCGCCGCGCGTGCCCGCGCCGGTGCCGGTGAGGCCGACATTGGCGCTGCGCTCCTTGGTGGCACCATCGGCGTGCGTGCTCTGATTGCCGGCGACCGTGACGTGCGGCTCGCCGAGCCAGTCGAGCACGCGATCCCACAGCTGGTCAGGAGTCCGCACCGACGCGCCGCTCACCGTGACCAGGTTACCCTCGCCGACCACGCGCTGGACCAGCACCGTCTTGCCGGCCTTCGACGGTCCGGAGATCGAGGCGATCTGGGTCGAGCTGCGCGCCCACTCGGCGAGCAGGCGCTCGTGGTGCAGCGAGTCGCGCGGCACGTAGGTGTACTGCGGATACGACGTGGGCGTGAACACTTCCGAGGAGGCCAGGCGAGCCATGAGGTCGCAATCGTACGCCGCCCCCGTGACGTTCCGTTTCCGCCGGGGCCGAGATGCGCTCGCCGATCTCACGGTAGCCTCCGGTGTCGACGTGCTTCCGCCACGGAAGAAGGTCGCGGCGCAGGGCGGAAGCGCGCCATACTGGCGGCCCGTGCGACTGGAGCTGCTCGATTCACGCGCCCCGGAGGTCGAGAAAATCTGGCGCGAGCTCGACGAGGCGTCGCCCCGTTCGTTCTTCACGTCGTGGGCGTGGATGGAGAACTGGCTCGCGTGTTTGCCGCGCGATCAGGCGCCCGACCTCGCAGTGATCCGCGATGACCACAAGCCGATCGCGGCATGCTTCCTGCGCAGCGCGCCGCTGGTCCGGCTTCACGTGGTGCGAAGCCGGGCGCTCTACTTCAACGTCACGGGCAACCCGCGACTCGACAACCTCTGGATCGAATACAATGGGCTGGTCGGTCGCGACCTCGGCATCGGCCAGCTGGTCGATCTGTTGCCCGGCGAGTGGGACGAGCTGTTCCTTCCGGGGCTGCGCTCCGATGCGTTCGGGGGACTCGGCGAGCTCGTGATCCGCGGGTTTCGCGTGCGGATCGAGCGCACCGTTCCGGTTCATTTTGTCGAGCTCGCTCGGGTGCGCGAGACCGGCTATCTCAAGCTGCTCGGCAGTCAGACCCGCTCTCAGGTTCGCCGGGCGCAGCGCGAGGCGGGTGACGTGACGGTCGAGGTCGCGAACGATCTGCCGACCGCGCTCGCGATCTACACGCAGCTCACTGCGCTGCATCAGGCGCAGTGGACGGCGCGCGGCGAGCCCGGTGCGTTCGCCGATCCGTGGTTCGACCGGTTTCATCGCCGGTTGATCCGTCAGCGCTTCGAGCACGGCGAGATCCAGCTGCTGCGCTTGCACAACCAGGAAATCTGCATCGGCGCGCTGTACAACTTCGTCCACCAGGGCCGGGTGCTGCAGTACCAGAGCGGCATGGCGACGTTTGACAACAAGCATCTGAAGCCGGGCTTCCTCGCGCACACCGCGGCGATCGAGCACGCCGCAGCTGCCGGCCACACGATCTACGACTTCCTGGCCGGAGACATGCGCTACAAGAAG
>JAYUVX010000387.1:0-3397 GCA_043753855.1 Myxococcales bacterium
GACGATGCGCTACGCCCACCTCGCGCCCGAAGTGGCGCGCGAGGCGGTGGAGCTACTCGATCAGCCGGCGTCGCCGCGTGGCAGAGAATTGGCAGAGAATTGGCAGAGAACGGCTAGAACTCGTCGAACTCTGCAGAAGTAAACGGAAGCGCATGGGAATCGAACCCACCAAGCCGCTGCTCGCGCAGAGCTTCATCGGTTTTGAAGACCGAGACCGGCACCAGTCCAGTACGCGCTTCCACCGCCGAAGCTAGCGGAACGGTCGGCGGATCGCCAGGCTCGGGCGCGAACTCCTTGTTGTCGACTCGGGGCGGCGGTGGTACGAGCCCCTCTCGAACTCATGCCGCAGCTCGCCCAGATCCACACCACCGGGCTTCGCCCTCCGATCGGCGGCGATCCGACGCTGGAGCTGCGTCGCGCGGCCGTGGCCGTCGCGCGGTTGTACGTGCGGCGGCAGGGCAGCTTTTACGGCTGGCTCCAGACGGTGCTGCTGCGTCGCCACGACCTCACGAGCTGCAGCTGCGGCCTGATCAACTGTCGCTAGATTTCGCTGATATCATCGGCGGATGAAGCTTGCGCTGGTGGTCGTCGGCTGTGGTTCGGTGAAGGACACGCACATGGACGCGGGTCCGAGCGATGGACGGCCGATCGACACGAGCTTGATCGATGCGCAGGGGATCGACGCAGCCGACGTGAGCCCACATCTCGTGTTCGTTACCAGCACGACGCACAGTGGCGGATTCGGAGGTGTGTTGCGCGCGGATGCGATCTGTCAGGCTCGCGCGCAGGCCGCGGGTCTCGCGGGCACGTACATGGCATGGATCGCCGACGCGAACCTGTCGCCCGCAACGCACATGACCAGGCACCTCGGTCCGTACCGGAAGACCGACGGCACCGTCGTCGCGCAGGGCTGGGCCGACCTCACCGATGGCACCCTGCTCGCGCCGATCGATCGCACCGAGCTCAACGTTCAGCTCGGCGGCATCGGTTGTAACCCCGGCGCGACCTGCAACTTCCTCTGCGCAGGCGGCGAGGTGTGGAGCAACGTCGATACCGCGGGCAACCGGCGAGCGACCGGTGATTGCACGGGCTGGACGGGCGTCGGTGTGGGAACCGCCGGCGGTACCGCGGGCAACAACAGTTTGACCGATGCGCAGTGGACCGCCGGCACCTGCTCCTCGATCGGCTGCGGATCGACGCTACCGCTGTTCTGCGTGCAACAGTAGGGACGGGGTGACGGTGGCGTTGATCGGCGGGCGAGACATCGGCGGCGAGGGACCTACACGGGAGCGAGCGCTCACGACCGGGATTCTCGGAACCGCGCGAATTCGCTACGGACCCGTCGCGTCATCGAGATCGCGAAACGCAAATCGGACCTGACGGTCGGGCCGGGCGTCTCTATACTCAATGGGTATCCCTGATGTCTCCGCGAGCTCGAACGGTAAACACGTCCACGGTCTGGGCGGCTGCCGGCGCAGCCCTCCTGGTCCATGCGACGTTGCTCGGGAGCGTGCAGGCGTTTGGGCTGTCGATCGTCGGCCACCACACGGCGGACATCGATGCTCCGAGCAAGCCTGCGGTCGAGCAGACCGAGCTCAAGACGACGTGCGCGGGGGATGTCGTGCTCGCCATGAGTGCCCGCGCCGCGCTGTGCCTCGCTCCGTGGAATGCGGATGTCGAGGCCTGCGGCAACGACGCGATGATGTCGCTGTGGATGGATCTGTCGTCGTGTCAGGCCGGCGAGTCGATCTCGATGGCACCGATCTCGCTTCTCAATTCGCGACAGGCCGAGAAGCTGACGCCGATCGATCCCGAGCGGTTGCTCGACGAGGCGATGCAGAAGGAGCTCGCGAAGCAGCCGCCACCACCGCCGCCGCCGCCCCAGCTCCAGCAGCAACAGCCGGCTCCGCCGCCACCGCCCGCACCGCAGCGGCCATCGCAGGTGGTGGAGACCGCGAAGCCGAACACCGAGCAGGAGCCGGAGAACGCGCGGTTCCTCTCGGAGAACAACGTCAAGGTCGACAAGCAGAAGGTCGCGCGCGGCGCGGTGCAAGAGCCGATGGTCGCGAAGTCCAAGGAAGCCGAGCTGACGCCGAAGCAGGATCCGAAGGAAGCCTCGGTCAAGGAGCTCAAGGAGACCGCGAAGGGCAAGAGCGAGAAGGCGCCCGAGGTTCCGGGCGCGCTCGCGATGCGGACGCCCGGCGTGCAGACGCCGGCGGAGACAGCGCAGGAGGCGAAGAGCCGTGGCGCGGTCAGCGGCGAGAAGGGGCCGATCGTCGCCGATGGGTTCGTGCCGCGGCATGGGGATGGCGCCCTCGAGCAGGCCAAGCGCGATCCGGGCGAGCTGTCGCGCGGGCAGAGCGGGGCAGGTGGCGGTGCGCCGCAGGTCCCGAACCTCAAGCCCACGCCGGAGACCCTGGAGCGCGCGATTGGTGGCGGCTCGGTCGATCACCTCGATGACGTCGACAACGGGGACGAGACCGCGCTGTCGTCGAAGCGGTGGGTCTACGCGAGCTTCTTCAACCGGCTGAAGCGCACGGTCGCGCAGAACTGGGATCCGGGCACGGTGTGGCGCCGCAGCGATCCGCAGGGCGCCGTGTATGGCTTCAAGACCCGCGTCACCGAGGTGCGGGTCAGCCTCGCGGCGAATGGCTCGCTCGCGAAGATCGTGGTGACCGGACCCTCGGGCGTGAACGAGCTCGATGACGAAGCGGTCCGCGCGTTCCATGCCTCGGCACCGTTTCCCAACCCACCGGATGGCCTGGTGGCGAAGGACGGCCTCATCACGTTCGCGTTCTCGTTCTATTTCGAGATCGGCGCGCCGCGGTCGTCGTGGCGGGTGATCCGCTCGATGTAACCTCGTCGCGGTGCGCAGTAACCGGGTCACCGCGGCGGTCGTCTCGATCGCGCTGCTCGGCGCGACGCTCGAGCCGCTGATCCGCCAGCCCTGGGACGACAGCTTCCCGCTCTCGCCGTACGCGATGTTCGCGTTCAAGCGGCCGACTCAGCTGACGATGGAGTACGCATTCGGCGTCACCTCCACGGGCGAGCGCCACGCGCTGACTCCACGGATCGTCGGTTCTTCCGAGGCGCTGCAGGCGCTCACCGTGATCGCGCAAGCGAAGGCGGCCAACGAGCTGCCGCAGCTGTGCGCGCAGATCGCGGCGCGGGTGGCGGAGCTCGAGGCCTACGCCGAGGTCACCGAGATCCGGATCGTGAGCGGCACCCACGACGCCGTCGACTACCTCGTGCGCCACATCGAGGGCTCCGAGGTTCCACGTGTCCGCTGCGCGGTGATGCGATGAAGCGCCTGGCCGGGTGGTGGTTCGCACCTGCGCCGGCCGAGCGGCTGGCGGCGGTGCGCATCCTGGTCGGCACGTTCGCGCTGTGCTGGGTG
>JAYUVX010000388.1:0-10149 GCA_043753855.1 Myxococcales bacterium
GCGGCGCTCGCGGTGGTCAAGCGGCTGCGCGTGTGGGTCCCGGCGACCTCGCTCGGCGGCGTCGAGAGCCTCGTCGAGCACCGGTTCTCCGTGGAAGGCGCGAACACGCCGACGCCGCCGGATCTGTTGCGGCTCTCGGTCGGGCTCGAGCACGAGGACGACCTGTTCGCGGATCTCCGCGAGGCACTGCAGCACCGATGAAGGTCCGGATCGCGACCTGCAAGACGCTGCCCGAGGTCGACGTCGACCAAGCGCCGCTCGAGGCCGCGTTCGCCGCAGCGAGGATCGATGCCGAGCTGCTCGCCTGGGACGATCCGAGCGTCGACTGGGACCTCCCGATTCCGACGCTGCTGCGCTCGACCTGGAACTACGCGCTCGATGTCGCCGGCTTTCTGTCATGGGTCGATCGGGTGGCCGAGGCGGCGCCGCTGTGGAATCCGCGCGAGGTCGTCCACGCCAACGTGCACAAGCGCTACTTGCTGGAGCTCGCGGCGCGCGGGGTGGGCGTGGTTCCAACCACCCTGGTGGAGCGCGGCACCACCTGCGACCTCGCCGAGATCGCGAACCGCTACGGCACGACCAGGCTCGTGATCAAGCCGGAGGTCGGCGCCGGATCGCTTGGCACACGCGTGTTCACGATCGGTGGACCGATGACCAATCCCACGCCGCTCGGGCATCTCACCGCGCTGACCTCCCGCGGCGCCGCGCTGGTGCAGCCGTACCTCGCGTCGGTCGATGGCTATGGCGAGCGCTCGCTCGTGTGGATCGATGGATCGCTGTCGCATGCGATCCGCAAGAAGCCACGGTTCGTCGGGGACATCGAGCGCATCGAAGGCCCGATGCCGATCGCCGATGATGAACGCGAGCTGGCCGAGGCCGCGCTGGGGCCGTTCGCCGATCAGATCCTCTACGGCCGCGTCGACATGGCGCGCGACCTGGCGAACCAGCCCGTCGTGATGGAGCTCGAGCTGGTCGAGCCCTCGCTATTCCTGGCCCGAGGGGACGGCGCCGCGGATCGGCTGGTCGCGGCGCTACGCAAGCGCCTGGCGTAGATGCCTAAACACCGCGCTCGCTAGGTGCCGAAATGCACTCGACTAATTGAGGATCGCGGAGGTGTCGATCTGGAGCGTGGCCAATCCGTGGCCACCGATGCGCGCGCGAGGGTCCTGCGCTGCATGCGTCGACTCCGGTCGGATGTAGCGCGCGGTTGTCGCGACGTTGCTGTGGCCGAGCAACGCGGAGAGACGGGTTACCGGCAGCCCCTGATCGGCGGTGATTGTCGCGAAGCTTGCGCGCAGCTCGTGGAACGTGATCGGCGTGACCTTGGCATCTTTGCAGATCCGCCGCGTCCACTTCGCGAGGTACGTATCCCTGTCCTCCTCGAGTGGGCGAGTGCCGTCCACGAGGACCACGAGGTCATTGGGTCCACCGTTCGTCAGCTTGCGCCAGGCGGCGAGGATCTCTGCTAGGTCCGGGTCGAGGGGCACGGTGCGCGCCGCGTCCTCTCCGTTCTCGTAGCGCGCCTTGAGAGGCCCGCCCCACGAACGCGAGATGTCGATCGTCTCCGTTCCGATTGACGCCCACGCGAGGCTTGCGACCTCTCCCGCGCGCGCCCCTGCGTAGCAGGCAATCGCGGCGGCCACCTTGAACCAGGGCTCGCGCCCGGCAGCGCGAAGGAACGCACGGACCTCCTCGATGGTCTGGAACGCGCGCGGGCGAGTCGTCCGCTTCTTGACCCGCATCGACTTGGGGAGCATCGCCTGGAACGGGACGTCGTTTGCCTTGACCGCCGATGCGAGCGACGTCACCACTCCGGTGATCGTTGCGGCACTGAGTGTCCGTCCTTTCGCCCCGGGCCGGGCGCACTTGGTCTCGGCGAGGATCGAAAGCCAGTCGCGAATCCGACGATTCGTCAGGTCGACGAGCAGCACGTCCGCCAGGTGCGGCTCGATGTGATCGCGGTAGTGCTGATCGAGACGATGCCATCGCTTGCCGAACCGCCGTTGCGTCTCGCCCGGCTGGCGCTTGTTCTGCGCCTTGTAGCGCGCGAATGCCTGCGCCACGGTGAACGCGAGCTCGGGGTCACGCGCGCGGAGGGCCTTGGTCTCATCGGTCGCCACCTCGAGCCGGCGCAGCTCGGACCTCGCCAGGTCGTAGGTCTCGAATCGAAGGCTCTGGCGCTTGCCGTCGGCATCGAAGTACCGGATTCGCCAGGCCCCCGAGGGCAGCTTGTACGGCTTGCTCACGATTTCTCTCCGGATTCACGGCCAAGGCGAAGCGAACGCCAAGCGATGGCCAAGCGATGGCTAAGCCACGCCATCATCATCGCACGGTCGGCCTACGCTGGCCAGCGTGGCGGGTTGGGAGCTCGAGAGGGGTAATGGCGCTGCTGCGGTGTGATCGCGAGGTACTGAACATGCCAAAACGGCACAACGTGTCACCAGAGACACGCAGTTAACCCGATGTTTTCTAAGAGTTAAAATAATTCCGGGCACATATGCACGTCTTATCCATCCCCATCGCGCCGGACTGGCAAGGGGTGAGGGTCCTAACGCACCGCACATCAAGTACTTAGGCCGTGCCAAGAATCCAGGTTCCAGTAGTGCACCATACAAATGGTATCCCACCTGCTCAAGCACCTAGGCACGTAAGTTACATTACAATTCCGCTGGCTTACCTTCCGAGCAGGAGGTTCAGTTCCGGCGCGCGAACGCCCTCGATCATCGTGACGCGATCAACGTCGCAGGGGACGAGGTAGGTCGTCACGGCAGCACTGGCGTCGCCGGGACCGTCGTGGTCACGACAGGCTTGCGCACCGGATGCGAGTCACCCGACGGCACTGGTGCGGCCGGTGGCGGGTGGCCTGGTGTGCCAGTGCGGGGCTTGTGCCTCGGGGTCTTGGGATATGGCTGCGGTGCGTATCGGGTCATGGTGCCTTCCTTCGCTTCGTAGTCGTTGTGTCCTGTGCGGTCGGCTGACGTGCAGCACGAACGCGCTCGAGATCCTCGGCCAGCTCTCGCTTCTGCCGTTCGCGTGGCGTCTCGACGAGCTCGCCCTCGAGGCCGTCGAACCAGAAGAATCTCGGTCTGTCCTCAGCTGCCGTGTCAGGGATGACCGTCGCCATCCAGCGGCGGTGACACCGGGCCTTCGCATGCGTTCCGCCGGGCGCGCGAGCCCCGACGACCACGCGCTCAACGGGCCTGAGGCACACCGCGCACACGTGAAAGCTCGGCGACCACAGCCTGGTCTCCACGAGGCTCACGGCTTCTTGCCTCGCACACGCTCGAGAATCCCGGCGCCGTGCCTCGTGCCGATCATGTCGCGATCGTCGGTGACCTCGTGCTCTGCGACCGAGCCGCCCTCGCCGAGCATGTTGACTCGTCGGCCCGTGCGGTACGGGGAGACGTGCAGCTCGTGCGCGCTCCAGTCCAGCTGGTCATCAACTGCGGCGCGGCCGACCTCGGCATCGGCGTTCGAGTCGAGCACGACCCATCCGGGCTTCATCGGCTGATGTGCGGCGAGCTCGACGACGTGGCCATCGGGCTTGCGTACCAGTCGCGGCTTTCGCATGGCGAGCAACCGATCGGCGTTCGCCTCTTCGGGCCTGGAGCGGTTCGAGTGATGCCGCGGCGAGTCCGTCGGGACGTGATCGGGCGGGTGGTTGTCCTCGGGCCCGAGCGCGGAGTGACCCATGAACAGTGCGGGCGCCATTACTTCTTCCCCAGGTGATCGGCGAGAGCCTGAGCAACGGCCTTGGCGATGATCACGCTCTGGCTGTTCGCGTCGCCCTTCGCTTCGATGGCCGCAGACTTCGCGCGCTGCCGTTCAACGCGAGCAGTGCGCTCGGCCTCGAGGTGTTTGCAGGATGCGGCATCCTTCGCGCACATCTTCGCGCTGAGCACGTCGGTGGCCACGATCCAATCCGGGTTTGCCTGACCGTCGCGGATCTGGCGAACGAGACAACCGGCGTTCACGTCGATGCGGCCGGTGTCGTAGCCCTTCCCGAACACGAATCGCGCGTATTGGTCCGTCGGGCCGTACTTGTCAAAGCCGACGATGTGCGAGGCGCCGTTGGTGTGGACCTGGTAGACGACGTGGCCCTCGTGCGTGAGCATTTCGCGGAATCGCGAGCGCGTCTCTTCGGCGACCTTGCGATTGCGGAAGTCCAGATCCTCGTGAGCCACCGACGGGCGCTTGTCGTGGCCGTTCTCGGTGAATCGGTTGTTGTTGCCGACCCACGAGCGACCGTTGCCGATGTCGGCGTGCGGTCCGGTGCCGTGGATCATCATCATGATCGCGGGCGTCGTTTCGGTGACATTCACCGTCGAGAAACCAGAGGTGCGGGCTTCAACGAGAGTGCGCGTGGTGGTCGCGGTCGGGGGCTTGGAGTCATTCATCTTCGGGGGCATTGGTCAGTTCCTCTGATGGGGTGGTCGTAGAAAGTTCAGCAGCCGGATCGCTTGGTTCTGTAGGCCCGCGCCGATCACGGGCAGCGTCGTCGCGTAGATCAGATCCTCGAGCAGCTCGGCGGTCGCGGGCTCATCGACAGGCCACGTGCTGGCGGCACGAAGTAGTGCGCGCACGAGATCTTTGATCTGTGCATCGCTGCCGCCGAGTGCGACGACTCGCGCCAGCGGCACGCCTGCCGGGTAGGGATCGATCATGGTGCCTCCTCGGTCAGCGCGAGGCGCAGCTCGTTGGCGAACGTGCGCACGTTGCCGGCTGGCGCATTGCGCATCGCTGCGAGCAGCGAGCGCGAAACTTCGGGCGAGGCGGTCAACTCAACGCGGCGCTCGCCGATGATAACCACGACGGTCACGCTGGCGTCGACTTGGGGCATTCGCATTGATGGCAGTTCGTCGTCACGGGGCGAAAGGATACGCGCGTCACGGGTGCGCATGTCCGCATCTAGCTCGTCGGCGACCTGCCGATCGCGAACCGCCTCCAACTCGAGCTTGCCCATTGCCAGCGAGATCAACCGCTCGGCGTTGCGCCTCGTCATGCCCATGATCTCGGCGATGCGCGTCGGGCTGATCCCGCCGGGGTTCTGATCCACGATGAGCAGAGCGCACCG
This sequence comes from Myxococcales bacterium, assembly GCA_043753855.1. GTDB lineage: Bacteria > Myxococcota_A > Polyangia > Haliangiales > Haliangiaceae > JABFXX01. The sequence continues at coordinate 5,075 of JAYUVX010000388.1, forward strand.
GTGCGGCCGGCGTAGATCGATCTTCCAGCTGTTGCGCTGTGGCTGGTTGATTGCGTGGCGCCTGCCTTGGCGGTCAACCGGCGCGCGCGCGGTCAGGTTGTGCGGGCACTTGTAATGGGCACACGTCGACTCCTTGCCCGAGCAGTCGCCGCGCGTGGCGGGCACGGTTGGGTCGGGCACGAACGCCGCGACCTGCTCGGGGCTGCCGACGATCTTGAGGCCGACCGTCGGCCGCTTGTTGCCGGGGGGCGACATCAGCGGCCCCCCCTGCTGTGGGGCTGGTGACTCGGGTGACTGTGGTGACTTCCTTTTACCCCACTACAGATCAAAACATTTTCATTGGCTGTGAGCTGTAGGTAAGTCACCAGAGTCACCACAGTCACCGTGGCGATCATCGCGGCACCACTTTCCAGGTCTTTAGGCCACCGTGAGCGAGCATGTCTCCCTCCTCAAGCGAGTGACCATCCACGATCCGGCCGCGGATCTTGCGGAGCCGCTTGGCGAGCGTCCGAGCATCCATCGGGACCCCGGTGCGCCCGTAGGCGTCGATCGCGAGCTGCAGCGGCACGAACATCGCCGCACGGTCGAGGATCTCAGGGGCCGTGATCGCGATCTCGGTGAACGTCGAACGCCATGCCGCGAGTAGAGCGCGGTGCTTGTCGCGTTCGCTGTCGCCGTTCGCACGCAGTCGATCCGTACCGCCGAGAGGATCGGCACCACCCGCCCAGATGATTGCGCCGCGGACCAGGCGGTCCCACGACTCAAACGAGCCCTTGGCCGGCTTGTTGTGCGGCGGCTTTCCCGCGATGCAGTAGGCGCGCAATAGCGTCAGCGCAGCGACAACAAGCCGCGGGCGCTCGGCACGCACATATCCGAGCAGATCGGCGTGGCGGAACCCGTCGCGGTCTTCCGGGTTCTCACAGGCAGGGTCGAGATCGATCGGCACGACTCGGCGGGCGAGATCGCCGCGATACTGGATGTTGTTCCCGGTCGCCACGAACACGGCGGTCAGCGGAACCGTCTTGGTTTCGGACACGCCCAAGATGCGATCGGAGATGCAGCCGGCCGTAAGCGCCGAGTCGAGTGACGGGCACCCAAACTCACCGTCGATGTTGTCGATCACGACAACCTGCGGGGCCTCGATGCCGATCGCGAGCAGTCGTTTCCGCATCTCGTCATCGTTGGAGGTCGGCGCCATCTTCGGCGCGGCGCGGCCGGTGGAGATCACGCTCGCCGCATCAGCCCCGAGACCCTTGCCGCTGCCCGGCGTCGTCGCACCCAAGGAGAACATCGGTACGCACCCGGTGATCGCGCTGCGAGCAACGATGGAGCACGTCAGCGCGACGATGGCGCTGCGGTCGCACGGTTCGCGGAATGGGAAGTCTGTGAACGGCTCGGCTAGCTCGGCTAGCGCGGTTACTGCGTCGGCGTGCGTTGGCCTCTGCTTGACGATGGGCCACACCACGCCGGCCGGGTCGAAGATGACGCGGGTGACCGGATCGTAACCGGGGGTCGTGTGGATGGTGCCGTCCGGTCGCATGACCGGGGTGTCCGAGATGCCCTCCAACGGAGGGAAGCTCCACTCGTCACGCTCGGCGAGGGTCTTGGGAACCCACGGCGGTACCATCGTTGAACTCGGAACGCCGTGCTTGTCGTACTTGATCCAGGTCGCCGCGGAGCCCATCAGCTCGCGGAGATGTTCGTGCTTGAGCCGCGAGATGATCGGCGTTCCGAGCTCGCGACTGAGCCAGCCGGCCCCGCCGCGATCACGCACGACATGGACGAGTCCGCGTGCGCGAACATGAACGCCGCCCGCGGCGGCAAGCGCCAGCTCGGCCTGATCGACGATGCTCTTTTGATCCGTCGACAGCGCGATCTCGACGAGATTTGCCGATCGCGGAATGTCCTGTGGCGGCATCTGCTCGAGCTGTTCGCGAACCCTGGATGCGTTAGACATTCTTCGGCCACTCCCATCGCCAGCCCGCAGCCCATGCCGCGGCTAGGTCGTGATGCGCTCCGAGGTCGACGAGTCGAACCGTGGAGCTTTCGTTGAGTCCTGCACCTGCATCGGCGAGCCGTAGGCCAGCAGCGACAGCAGCGCGCACGGCATCGGCCGCGCCTGATGCACCTTGTTCGTCGTCGTCGGCAATGATGAGCAGCCAACCGCGTGCCGCAGCCACACGCGGTGCAACGGCGGCGGCGATGCCCGGCAGATGCTCAAAGCCGGCCGCGCCGTAGATCGCGCACGCGGGGAACGCGAGCAGTGCGGCGAGACAGTCGGTGATCCCTTCGACGATCACGGCGACGTCGACGCCGTCCGGATCTACATCGCTCGGCCGGCCCCACAGTGCGGAGCCCTTCGCCTGCGATCCCGACAGCATCGGTGCTTTCGGTTCGCCCGGTCCCGGCGTGCGCGACTGGACGCCCACGACGTCACCGGTCACCAGGTCACGGAGCGGCAGCGCAGGCGCGTAGCCCTTGAGGTAGCGGACGGAGTGGCGAAGTCGAATCGGATCGAGTCCGCGATCCTTGAGGTACCGCTCGCCACTGAGTGAGCGCTCGGGCATCGTCGCCCAGGTCGCCGGCATTGCAGCGCGAGCCTCGGCACGCTCGATGGCGGCGACTCGACGGCGCTCCTCGACGGCCGCGCGTCTCTCGGCGATCTTTCGCAGAACGTCCGGATCCTCGGCGTTCACGAGCCCGGAGATCTCCGCGGCGATCTCGAGCACGCGAACGTGGTCGCGCTTCGCATCGAGCCCAGCGAGACGCGCGACGAGTCCAAACGCGTTGAACTTGTCGCCGCAGCGAAAGCACCGACCGAGCCCGGTGTCGACGTTCACGCTGGCGGTGTCGCGCTTGCTTTTGTGTCCGCAGGTCGGGCACTCACGAAGCCGCACCTCGCCGCAACCGTCGTGATCGATCCCGAAGTGACTCAGCACGGCGCCGGCATCGAGACTCGCGATGATCGCTTCGGTGTTCACGGCGCCTCGGCCAGCTCGGACAGCGACGCGGGCGACGTCAATGCCATCAGCTCGGCGACTCCAGCGGAGCGCACGCGCTCGGCGGCGACGGGACTCAAAGCGCGCAGGTCGCGGAGGCGGCGAATGGCGGACGCGATGTCCGCGGTGAGAGCAGCCTCGACGTGCTCGAGGGCGGTCACTAGGTCACCGCCTTGGTTGCCAGCCAGGCGTTGAGCCTGGTGCGCGAGTAGCGGATCAGCTTCCCACCGCCGAGGCGGAAGAATGGGATCTGGCCACGCGAGCGCATCGCGCCCTGAGTGCCGCGCTTGATCTTGAACTCGCGCTCGACGTCCTCGGGGGTCAGGACTTCATCGGGCGCGTCGTCGGGGGTTTGCGCTTTGTGGAGCGCCTCGGCAACGGAAGCTGCGTTGTGCATGCGACCCAAATTGCCTGGGGCGCAGCAAGTCGCGACTCGTTCCCACTTCGTTCCCAGTTAGATCGTAAGCGTCCAGCGCGGGTGCGTTCCGCCGCGTCCAGTCGAAAGCACGGAGCGCACGACACCGGCAACGCGAAGCTCATCGAGGCGGCTGCTGACCTTGCGCTTGCTGACGCGGAGTCCCTCCCCGACAAGCCCCGCGATCTCGTTCAGTGACAAAGGCTCGAGCGCCGTCGAGAGAGCGCGTCGAATCGCCCGATCAACGTCGGTGTGGGTTCCATTGATCTGCGCCAGCTCGGCGACGAGAGCCCCTCCGCGCGCATCGATTGCGTCCAGCTCGTCCGCAATCGATGTGATGCGAGCAGAGTCTCGCGACTTGCGCTTTCGTGCGCACGGTCTCGCTGCGGCGGCTCGGGTTGCCTCAAGCGCGGCGGCGTTGTCCACGTCCGCCAGCGCGGACTCAAGCGCCAGGTCCACGATCGTGGTTGGATCGCTCACGCCGCGCTGGAGCGCATCGATCGTGGCGGCAACGGCTGCTTTCACAGCGAGAGTAACAACCCGGTCGCGTTCCATCGTCCACCCCTGAGTGGTCCTGGACGAGAGAGGCACCGGGCTGGCGACACCAGGATGCCGCCGCGTTCAAGGGATCAGCTCAAACGCTGCCCGGTATCCGCATCTTGGGGCCACCCTCTGACACTCAGGTGCGGCGTGGCCATTTCGTGGCCAATGACACCGTGAACTACGGATTCCAGACGTTGCCGCGATTGCTGCGACAACAACGAATCCGGCAACCTAGCGATTGTTCGTTCAGCTGGGCGCAAGCGCCTGGCGTAGCCGGTCGAGCGCATCGATCGTCCACGCGCCGTACCAGAACAGATCCTTGCCGCTCACCCGGATCACCGTGGCCGCGGGAAGCGCCTCGCGGAACACCGCCTCGTCGGCGGGGCTGAACGCGTGGGGCTCGTCGGGCAGGAGCACCAGCTCCGGCGCGCGGGTGCGCACCTCGTCGAGCGTGATCCGGGGATACCGAACATCACGGCCGCTGGCATCGGCCGGAGCGCTCTTGCCGAGATCCGCGGCCAGCGGATACAGCCGCAACCGGTCGCCGAACGTATTCGCGATGCCCACCTGCGCGAGCACATCCGATCCGAACGTGTCGGCGTTCAGCGTCATCAGCGGATCCATCCAGATCGGGATGAAGGCGCGGCGGGTCGCGGGCGAAGCGGACGCGAGCTGGTAGCCGCGCTTGATCAGCGCCTTGGCCTTCGCGTCCTTGTGTACGCCGAGGATCCGCGCGATGCGCGCGAGGTGCGCGATCCCCTGCTCCACCCTCCGCGGCAACGACACCAGCACCGGGACGCGAGCCGCGAGCGCCTCGAGCGCCACCCGCGAGTTCTCCTCCTGGTTCGCGATCACGAGGTGAGGCGCGAGGGCGAGCACCGCATCGACGTCGATGTCCTTGGTCCCACCGACGGCGGGAACGTGCGCCGCCTCGGGGCTCTCGCAGTACGTGGTTCGCCCGACCAGCCGGTCGATCGCACCGAGTGAGATCAGGCTGTGGGTATCGCTCGGGACGAGGGACACGATCCGCTGCGGTGGATGGATGAAGATCAGGGTCCGCCCCAGATCGTCGGTCACCTTGAGACTCGGCACCCGGCGGGTATACCTCAGCGTGCTAA
>JAYUVX010000389.1:0-10131 GCA_043753855.1 Myxococcales bacterium
ATCCGATCGATCATGTCGCGGCGCAGCCCGCCTTCGTTCGTGCCGCCGCCCATGTAGTCCGCCGGCGTCGACATTTCCCGCATCCCCGCGTGGCTCGAGATCGCGGGATACGCGCTGGCCTGGCAGGACGCGGTGCTCATGTCACAGCCGGCGTTGAGCGGAGACGTGGTCTTGTTCGCCGCCGCGCCGAGGCCGAGCACGCGCTCGCGCCCGAGCTGATCCATGTGGGCGACGTCGAGGATCATGCCGCGCGCGCGGATCGCCGCGATCACGGCGAGGCCATCGCTCGTCAGCGACCGCGCGTTGATGTGGCCGAAGCCAGCCGCGTACGGGTACGGAATCGGCGAGCCCTTGTACTCGGCCACGGAGTACATCACCGATTGCCCGCCGATGATGCCGAACGCGTTCGTCCATCCCGCCTCGACGGCGCTCCAGAACCCAGCCCACCCGGTGTACGCCGGGTTCTGCGGGAACACGTACTGCACGTCGTTCGATGACAGCACGTTCATGAACGCTCCCGTCATGAACCGCGTGTTGCTGTTGAACTTCTCGTCGTAGATCGCGGAGCCGCCGAGATCGTTGTCGGAGAGGTGCACCGGCATGATCACGCGGTACCCGGCCGCGTAGAGATTCGCGATGCGCGTGGTCCACTCCGCCGCGGTCGTACACGATGCGGCCTGTGCGCGGTCGCGCACCTGGTTCCACGGATCCGCGCCCTGCGTGGTCGTGGTCTTGCCGTGGTCGCGCGGGTCGTCGATGGCGGTCGACATCAGGTCGCCCGCACACTGACTACCCAGATCATCGACCTCGGTCGCGAGCACGATCGCGAGCTTGTTCGCGCGGATGATCCGTCGCGCATCCTTCGGCGTCAGCGCGATCTCCATCCACGACGAGTTCGCCGCGACCATCGCGGTCATGTAGTTCTTGAATCGCCGCAGCGCGCCGTAGTCCGAGAGGTAATCGCCCTGATGGCTGCCGCGCATCGCCATGCCCATGACCTCGGTGTTGCCCGCCGCCGCGAACATCAAGCGCTGTCCGCCCTGATACGCGCGCTGCACCCACGTCAGGTGCATCTGCTGATGCGCGCGCGTGTTCCAGTACGGCCAGCCGCCGAGGTCGTTGCCTCCGGTGACGCTCACGCCACCGCCGAAGTGCTGCTGATCGATCGGCGTCTGGAGGTGGACCTCGTGGCCCTTGTAGAGGCAGTTGCCGAAGTTGCCGTTGAGATCTCCCGGATTGCAGTCCTTGGGATAGTTCGGCGAGGCGCCGAGGCTGGCGGCCTCGAGCTTCTCGATGAACACGCGCGCCGCGTGCACCGTGCCGTGCCCCTGCTTGTCGCACGACGGCAACTCGGTCGCGAGCGTGCCGTGGTTCGTGGTGACGGTGCCGGGCGTGCCGTGGAACAGGTAGCCATCCTGGTTCGTCGTCCCGAGCGACCGCATCGCGAGGTGATTGCCGAAGTGCGCATGGGTATCGGCGAAGCCCCACAGCGGCTGGTTCGCACCGTTGAGGTCGGTCGGGAACGTGTTGGTGTGGAGGATGTGGTCGACGTTGATGTGGCCCCAGGCGCCCGTCGAGTTGTCCGTGATCACGATCCGCGCCATGCGCCCCTGCAGGCCGCTGTTCGCATCGGTCCAGAACGCCTCGCGATGCAGCGGCTCGGCGCACGCCGCCGTGCGGACCTGCGGCTCGCCGCCGAACCCGGTCGCGCGGGCCCAGAACGCGGGGATGATCAGGCACTTCTGACCGCCGAACCGCTGCGGAAAGCACGCCTGCGACGCGGGCACGAACGCCTGCAGCTCCACGGTCTCGGCGTTGAGGTCGCAACCACCGCCGATCAGGAACGAGACGTAGTCGCGATCGATGACGAACGAGGGCGAGGTCGCGGTGCCGGTCGCGCCATCGCCCTGCGTCCCTCCCCACGCCGCGCTCGCGCTGCTGCGATTCTCGTAGGTCCCGACCCACGACGAGCCCTGGTGACCGATCGGGTACGGCGAGTTCCAGTAGTCGCCGCCGATCGCGTTGAGATCGTCGAGCAGGGTGCCGCTGGTGGGATGCAGCGGACTCCCCTGGGTCTGCAGCGTGCGCCACGCCGCCACGTTGTCACCCCACGTCGGCTGGTTCGCGAACGCGCTGCCCGAGGTCGTCCACCCCGTCCCCGTCAGCCCGCCGGTCTCGAAGTCCCAGCACTGGGTCGTCGGCGGTGGCGCACAGTACGCGGGGCCGTAGCTCCCGTAGAGGTAGAGGCAGGTCTGGTACCAGCTCGCCGCAGAGGCGACATCGGCACAGCTCTGCTCCTTGACGGCGGTCTCGGCGTGCGCCGTGGCCGCGGGGATGAAGATCGCGAGCCCGATCACGAGCCGCGCTAGGTGGTTCTGATTCATCCACCCGGTAGTGCGCGCACCCCCCGCGCGCGTTGCATGACGAGATCGCGCGCTGTCGCAGGTGTCAGCGCAGCGCGCTCGTGCGCAGCTCGCCGAGGACCGGCGACGTACTCGAGGACCGACAGAAGCGGGGTCGAGCGTGGCCGGTCCACTTCGCGTGCTGCGTGAGCGCGAGCTCGATATCCGGGAACTCGCTCGAGCCCTCCTTGGTCGTCGGCTTGGTCATTCGCGGGGTGTTCAAGCAGATGGCACCCGACGCACTCCATCGCGCTTCGAGAGCTTGTGGGGTGCTGAAGTAGCCGATGCCACCGATGCCGGCGCCTTGCCAGTCGAGCTTCTGTCCCGCCACCGTGAACGTCGTGCCGTCGCCGAAGTAGTCGGCGACGAGCAGCTTCAGCGTGGCCTGGCGCGCGTCGTGAAGTCCCGGCGCTCCGCCCTGCGATGCCATCATGTTGCGAGTCAGGAACAGCTTCGACAGCGTGTGTCCCGCGCAGCCGATGTTGAACCAGTTCGTATCCGGGACGTCGTTGAGCGTCATCGTGTGGGGATCGACGCGATCGAGATCGAACAAGATGCTGTCGGTGACCGCCTGGCCAAACGACTCGGTGGGGATGCCATCGACACTCTTGTCGTCCCCGGGGATCTCGACGCCGCCGCAGACGTTGAATTCGGGGCCGCCGCTGGCCCGGCTGTACTCGAGCACGTAGGTCTCGACGCCGCCGGGTGCGCCGACGAAGTAGTCAAGCCAGCCGACGCGCTTCACGGTGATCACCCAGTCGGGGCGCCCGTTCAGGCTGATGTGAATGCGCGCTCCGACCAAGTTGCCGTGCTGGAGCGGGAACGGGAACCCAATACCGACGAGTGCGTTGTTCGTGACGTTGAGGGTGTAATTGGTTCCGTTCTTCTCGAACTGCGTGATCGCGAACCCTTCGGCATTCGCCACGCCGTGCTTCTCGAGCTCGTGAAAGCCCTGGTACTCGATGCGCGGCGAGTTCAACCCGCAGAACCCATCTGGGCAGGTGCGAGAGGCTTGCTCCGCCGAGGACAGGTCTTCCTGCGGGGCCACACACGCGCCCATGCCGAGCAATGCCACCGCAAGTCCAATACGCTTCATACTCTTCCAATCCTCCCTAAGTAGGTGGTGTCGGCCGCTCGCTCCGTGTTGCAGAGAATCAGCCGGGTCGAATCTGGGACAATGTACGGGCCCATTCGTCCATACCTTCCGCGGACTCCGGCGCTTTCACGTGATCGGCCTCGAGCAGAGCGCGCAAGGCCGCGCGGGCCCTGTGGAGTCGGCTCCGGATCGTGACCTCGGGCGATTCGAACACCGCCGCCAGCTCGGTCATCCCGAGCTCGCTCCAGTAGTGCATTTCGAGCAGCGTCTGCTGTTCGACGGGAAGCTTTCGCAGGCAGCGGAGTAGCTGCTCGTAGTCCTGATTGCGCGCGATCTTCGTGCGCGGCGTCGATACGATGTCGACGATCGACGAGGCCTCGAGCTCCACGTTCCGCCCATCGCGGGACTTGCCGCGCAGCGCCGCGTAGAGCTGGTGCTTCGCGATCGAGTACAGGAACGTCCGGAAGCTCGCGTCGCGGCGGAACCGATCCTTCGCATCGAGGCAGGCGAGCAACGTGAGCTGGACCAGCTCGTCCGCCTCCGTATCGAGCTTGGTCTGGAAGAAGTTGTAGAGCGGATCGAAGTAGCGCTCGACGAGGATCTCGCCGGCCGCGGCATCGCCCGCCTGCCACCGATCCATCAGCTCGCTATCGTCGAGGCCTGCCGCCATCTGCGACGCCCATCATCGCACGGGACGCAACTGACGGACGTTGCGAGTTCTGGAGAAACATCTACTTGGCTCAAGTGATCCTGCAGATCCTTCAGATCAGACCCCAGCGGGAACCAAACTAAATTGAATTCGCGGGTGCGACACCTCGCGATCGAGGTTCGCAACGCACGCGCCCGTCACCGCACTACCGAGGGGAAGGAGATTTCCCGTGAAGCAACATACTCATCGCACCTCTCGCCTCGTCGGCTCCGCGCTCACCATCGTGCTCGCCGCCACCACCCCTGCCTGCGTCGAAGCATCGGATGAACAAACCGACGCGCCGATCGCGAAGTTCGCCGCCTCCGAGCGGACGACCAGCGAGATGGGCGTGAAGACCTGGGAGGTGCGCAACGATGGCACCGAGGATCATCTGACCGGGCGCGATGCATCGTCCGAGCGAGTCGTCGAGATGATCCTGCACCGCGATCGCACCGCCGCCGTCGAGACCGTCGATGCCGAGACCGTGTTCCCCGGTAGCGGCACGGTGCGCCTGACCGCCGCCGGCGTCGCCACTGCCTCGTCGGCCGATGCGCGCCGCCTCGGCCTCGGCGTGAGCTCCGACCTCGGCCCGAATGCGGTCCGGCTCGAAGATGGTCACGATGGGCTCGGAACCTCGGTCGCGGCGTCGTCGGTCATCGACCCGCGGCTCGACTCGCAGGGCAACCTCCACATTGGGTGGAACATGTTCTATCAGTCCCAGATCCTCACCACCCCCACCACCACGTGCGCCACGAACAAGACCCAACACCACGGTGAGATCTTCTCCGACTTCGGCTCGCGCGCAGACTGGATCGGCTGGGTGAACCCGACCACCGTCACCGATTGCACGGCGCGGTTCGTCTGGCAGGTCGAGGGTGGCCGCTGGGACGACTTCCACTGGAAGGTCTTCAACTCGCCGGCGAACCTCGCTGCGGGCAAGGCCGCCTCGCAATCGACCACGAACTTCGGCGGGAACGCCGCGCGCGCGGTCGATGGCAACATCGACGGCGTCTGGGTCGACAACTCGGTCACCCATACGGACTACCAGTACCGCCCGTGGTGGATGGTCGACCTCGGCACGTCGAAGCCGATCGGCGGCGTCGTGGTGTTCAATCGCACCGACTCCAACCCCGAGCGCCTCTCGGACTTCGATATCTTCGTCTCGCCGGACGGAGCGAACTGGGCGCTCGCCGCCGGAATGACCGGACCGGCGCTCGCCCGCACCGAGTTCGCGATGAGCACCACGGGCAGGTTCGTCGCCGTGCAGCTGCGCGGCACCAACTACCTCAGCCTTGCCGAGGTGCAGGTGTTCGCCCCCTAGCGCGACTACGCCGGTGCGGTCGCTCCGGTCGCCGCATCCGAGGCCTTCGGCATCTCCGCCTGCCCTCGCAGGACGGACACAGGCCTCGCACCTTGCAACTGAACGGTACCAGGATCTCGTACTGACACGACGGGCACACGACGCGCGAAGCCCCGCTCCACGATGCCGCAGTCGAGCAACCGACGGAAGAAGCGCGCCGGCATGGTGTTCGCCGAGAACGGCATGCACGGGACCGACGTCGAGATCCTCGACGTCACGATCGACGACGAGGACATCGCCGCGCTGCTCTCCGATGCGCAGCACGAGGCCGTGTAGGCGAACATCACGGTGCTGCGCGCGCAGCGCGGCCTCGAGCTGACCGCGAAGCGCGAGGCGATCATGCGCGGCGAGGCCGATGCGCGCGCCGAACGGCCCGCCGGCTCGCGGAGCTCGAGGTCGCCGCCACCACCGACAAGCTGCGCGTGGCGATGGCCACCGTCGCCGCCGAGCTGGAGACCACGTCAGCGCGGGTCACAAGCGGATCGACGAGACGATGCTCTACGTCCACGTGGCCAAAGCGCATCACCGCGAGCTGCCGGAAATCGTCCGCGAGAAAGCGCGCGGGATCGACGATCCCGATCAGCGCGTGCTCGCGCTGCTGGGAGTGCGCGGCAGCGTCGAACTGACGGAAGTTCGTGGCAGTGGCGTGGCAGTGGCTACTGCGTCGTCGGAGGGAACCGCAGCGATCATCGCTGCTTGAGTTGTGCGAGCGGGGGGACCCGAATCCTCGGCCAGCACGAGGATGACGAGGAAGATGACGAGGAAGCGGGTCACAGCAGATCGACCCAGACCTCGCGGCCGACCAGCGTGACCTTGTAGCGGCGTAGATGCAAGGCGGCCATGTGCTCGCACTTGCCACTGTCGAGATCGAACGTGTAGCCGTGCACGCGGCAGCGCACCAGCCGCGCTTCGATCACGCCGTAGTCGACGAGCGACACGTCATCGTGGGGGCACACACCCGGAAACGCGACCACGGCACCATCGAGCTCGGTGACCATCACGGGCCAGGTCACGCCGTGGACCTCGAAGCCGCGCAGCTCACCGGCCACCACGTCGGCGAGCTCGCACACCCGGACTCGCAGCGCCATCGATGACAAGTGTAGCGCGGAGCTGCGCAGCGCAGGCCGGGTGATCTAGCGAACCTCGGCGGCCACGGCGAGCAGCTGTTCGCGCAGCCAGCGGTGGGGCGCATCGTGGTGATTGCGCTCGTGCCACGCGAGCGCGATCTGGAACCTCGGGATCTGCACCGGAGGCGCGAGCATGACGAGCCCGAGCGTCTCGCTGAACATCGTGGCGACCCGGTTCGCGAGCGTGGCCACGAGATCGCTGCCAGCGACGATGTACGGCACCACCAGGAAGTGCGGCACGGCGACCGCCACGCGCCGCGTCTTGCCGAGCGCGGCGAGCGCATCATCGACGAAGCTCCCCGGCGTGCCGCGCGGCGTGATCAGCAGGTGCGGCAGCGCGCAGTACCTCGCGAGGGTCAGCTTCGACGCGGCGAGCGGATGACCCGCGCGCAGGATGCAGGTGAAGCTCTCGTCGAACATCACCTTCTCGTAGCTGCCCGCAGGCCGTGCTGCACCGCGCGGTGGGCCGAGGACGACATCGAGCGTGCCGGTGGCGAGCTCCTCGTCGCCATGCTCGGCGAACGAGTGAACCCACAGATCGATCCCGGGCGCGATCCGCGCGATCCGCTCGGTGAGCCGCGGCAGCAGCACGAGCTCAACGTAGTCGCTCGCGCCGATCCGGAACGTACGCCGTGCGGTGCTCGGATCGAATGCGACTCCGCGCAGCGCACCCGCGAGCGCGACCAGCACGCTGTGGATCTGCGGTGCGATCTGCTCCGCGCGTGGCGTGGGCATCATCGCGCCCCGCGTGCCACGCACCAGCAGCGGGTCACCGAGCAGGTCGCGTAGCCGACCGAGCGCGTGACTCGCCGCCGACTGGGTGATCCCGAGCCGCGCCGCCGCTCGCGTCACGTGGCGCTCGGCGAGCAGGGCGTCGAGCGCGAGGACGAGGTTGAGGTCTACCCCGGCCAGTGCATCATGAGCCTCGTGCATGGCATGTATTCATACCATCGATTTGCGTGATGGCCTGAGCGAACCCATGGTTGGGGCATGACGAATTCGATCTACGCAGTCGCCGGGGTCACGGGTCACACGGGTTCGGTCGCCGCCGAGACGCTGCTCGCGCAGGGCAAGCAGGTTCGGGTCATCGTTCGCGGTGCCGCCAAAGGTGCCCCCTGGCAAGCGAAGGGAGCCGAGGTCGCGATCGCCTCGCTCGATGACATCCCCGCCCTCACCCGCGCGCTGACCGGGGTGGCCGGTGCGTTCCTGCTGATCCCGCCCGACGTCACGACCGCGACGCCGATCGTGAGTAACGCGAAGCTCTCCGCCGCCCTCGCAGCCGCCGTTCGCGGGGCCAAGGTACCGCACGTCGTGTTCCTGTCCTCGGTCGGTGCGCAGCACGCGGCCGGCAACGGGCCGATCAAGGCCCTGCACCGCGGTGAGGCCGATCTCGCCGCGACGGGCACGGCACTCACCGCGGTCCGCGCCGCCTACTTCCAGGAGAACTGGGGCTCGTCGCTCGGCATGCTCGCCCAGGGCATCCTGCCGACGTTCATCCCCTCCAGCGTTCGCTACGGCCAGGTCGCCACCCGCGACATCGGTCGCACGATCGCCGCGGCCCTCGTCGAGGGCGGCGCCGCGGGCACCAAGCAGGTCATCGAGCTCGCAGGCCCGCGCGACTACACGGGCGCCGAGATCGCGGCGGTGCTCTCGACGATCACCGGCAAGCCGATCGCCGCGCAGGACGCTCCGCTCGAAGCCGTGGTCCCGACCTTCACGAGCTTCGGCCTCTCGGCCGCCGTCGCCGAGCTGTTCCGCGAGATGTACGCCGGCATCGCGGCCGGCATCGTGGCGCCCGAGGGCGGCAAGGCCCGCCAGGTCCGCGGAACGATCGAGGTCGCCGAGACGCTCGGGGCCCTCCTCGCTGGCGGAAAAGCCTGACACTGACCGGGCCTGACCCTGACCGGGGGTGATGAAGGCCGATCGTGACAATTGGGCCCCACGACCGGGGGTGAGGTGAAATTGACGGAGCGATCTCGAGGGGCTGCGAGTGTCCGAAACCGCGAGCGGACGCAATGTATGCATGCCGGCCATGCCGGCCGATCAGGCGTCGTCCTCGCCGGAGTCGGCGGCCGCGACGAGCATCTCCGTGAGCACCGGGCGGATCGAGGCGAGCGAGGTCGCGAACAGCGGTAGCTGATCGGGATCACCGAACACCGTGGCGAAGTCGTCCGGCGTGAAGGCGCGGGCGAGCCGGGCCGCGAACGTGTCCCGGACGACGCGGACGTAGTGATCGATGTCGTAGTCGCGCGGGTCGGCGGCAGCCTGGGCGATCTCGTCATCCTCGGTGTCGACCACCACGTTGCCGCCGCCACCGCGCGTGCGATAGATGCGAGCCCGTTCGCCCGCGCTCCACGTGGTGCGGCCGCTCGCGAGCATCGCCTCGTAGGTCAGCTCGCGGCGAACCTCGCGGGTGGCCAGGTACTCGGCGGGCGTCCTGGTCAGCCGCACGCGCGATGACACCTCGTAGGTCGGTAGCTCGCGCCGGCGCAACGCGCGCACCACGTCGAGGTACGCGTCGCGCACGCCCGGCACATCGCCGACGAGCAAGCGCCCGACCGCGAGCCGGAGGAACACCTCGCCGAACGGCTCCGCGCGGCTCGAGCGGAACGCCACGCCGCGCAGGATCAGCTCGCCCTCGTAGGTCAGGAGCGCGTAGTTCTTCGGCTCGTGCGAGAGCATCGCGGCGTAGCGCCCGTCGAGCTCGAGCTGGACCAGCGGTGGCAGCAACGCGGCGACCTCGGAGACCACGCGCCGTTCGTCGTCGGTGGTCCAGCTCGCAGGCACCGCGAAGTATACGCCATCGGTATCGGCCTCGAGCAGCCGAATGCCGCGCGCGCCGAGCTCGCTGCACATCCGCTCGAGCACCTCGCGCCCGCGCCGCGTCACCTCGTTGGCCGCGTGCACATCCGCGAACCGAGTCAGCGCGCCGGCACCGAGATAGCCGTAGGCCGAGTTGATCACGAGCTTCATCGCGGCCGACATCGCCTCGTGCGCGGCGCGCTCGGCGGATCCGACCGGCGCCGCCTTGCCGCTCGCCTTCGCCGCGAGCCGCCGCTCGACCAACCGATCGACGATCGCGAGCATCGCACCGAGAGAATCGCGCGCCGGCCCGATCCGGTACGACCGCATCAGCGATGGATACAGGCTCGCGACATCGGCCTTGACGATCCGGTGCGCCACGCCCGCCGCGAACAGGTGCAAGGCCGCTCCACTGTGCGGCGTGCCATCGCCCTGCGCATGTGCCGGCAACGCTGTCCCCGAACGCAGGTACGCGCGGACGAGCAGCGGATCGATCACACCGGTCGCAGGTCCCGCATCGGCCAGCCGCTCGTAGCGGCGCGGTGCCATCTGGGCGAGCGCGAACGCCGGACCACCGAGCAGCCGGGCGATGCCCTCGACCTCCTCGACATCCGCCGTCGCATAGCGCCGCACGCGATCCGGGTCGCGGAGGTAGA
>JAYUVX010000390.1:0-10122 GCA_043753855.1 Myxococcales bacterium
ATCGTGTTGTCCGATCGGATCACTGACTACTGCGCGCGGCGGTTCGCGATCGTCCACGAGCTGTATCACTTCCTGAAGCGTCACCCGTCGTCGCCGACGGTGCTGTGCAAGCCGAAGTGGATGCGGCAGGGCAAGCGCTCGACGATCGAGCACGAGATCGGATCGAACACGTTCGCTGGCGCCGTGCTGTTGCCGGAGTTCTTGCTCCGGCGCCGCTGCGAGGTCTCGCCGGTGTCGCTCGAGGTTGCTCACCAGATCGCGAAGGAATACGACGTCTCGATCCTGACCAGCGCGATCCGGTTTGCGGAGCTGGCGAGCGAGCGCTGCGCGGCGGTGTTCTCGAAGAACGGGATCGTGCAGTGGGCCGCGGAGAGCCCGACGTTCACCGAACGAATCGCTAAGGGCACGCGACTGTCGCGGGAGTCGGTCGCGTGGGACTTTCACGCCAGCGGAAGGCTCGACGATCGTGCGCAGCCTGTTCCGGGCTTCGCGTGGTTCGATACGGACGCCGACGTCGAGATCGTCGAGCAGTCGATCGGTTCCGCCGAGCACGGCACGGTGCTGTCGCTGTTGTGGATCCCCGAAGCCGTTGCCTCCGAGCTGGGTATGGCGTAACGCGTTCCGCGTACCAATGCCAATCCCTGGCGCACGGTCCACTGCGCGCGCGCAGTCGCCTACCGCTGTGCCGCAAGAATCCATCCAATAGCGATGCGTGTGCAACGTTGGGACACGTCGAAGCGGCAAGAACGTATGCCGCGCGACGGTGTCTACAGACGTCCGCCGGACAGCGAAAATCCGATGTCGATCCTGCGTTCAGTGAGACCCCGGCGGGACCTACAATGAAGGCGGTGGAATATCGGTGGTCCATGTCGCGTGGTAGTCCCGGCAGTCCGGTGGTGCTCATCATCGGCTCGCGGCAAGACCGACTTGCGCGCGTTGTCACCGAGCTGGCCGAGCACCCGTACCGGGTCTTTGCGACCCTCCCTGCGGGCGCGAGTGGTCTCTGTGCGTTTGCCAGGTTCGATGTTGTCTTGGTGCTGGGCGACATCGAGTCAGATGAACGCGTGAGGCTGGTGGATCGTTGCTCGCCGGTTCGCGTCGTTCAGACGGAGGCCGTGGAGGGCGCAGCGGTGGTCGAGGCCGTGCGTCGCAACGCGATTCACCGCCCGGCGTGAGTCGGACGGAGATGTCCAAGGTGCGGACGCTACCGTGCCGTGTACGCGATGAGTTCCGCGCACGCGCACGGTGATTGTCATCGATAGCGTTTCCGTTCCGCGAGTCCACCACGCAGGGTGAGCGCTTGCGGCTTCCCCGCCGAGCGTCTCGGTGACTGTCGCGCGGGCATTGCCCTGGGCTGGATGGCGACCGTTCTTCGACGCTACGTGCGCGCATCGGGCAGAACCGTGGAGCGAGTCCACGAGGCAATCGAAGGCCCAGTCCAGGACCCAATCGAGGGTCAATTTTGGGCGAGTCCGGACCGGATGCAGGCGGGATCCAACGAAGCGGCGGTAGGACGCGCAACGCACGTGCCACGAATCTTCGATGCGCGGCGCGTAGCGCACGATCGATCCGATTCTCGCGCGGCGTATCGGTCGATCGCGCCTCGCGTTTTCGGGATCCGGGCTGCTTCGGATCATCTCACGTCAATAGAGAACGCGTTCTGGCCGCCATATCACTATGAGGAGGCCAAGAAGAAATGTCGGAACTAGCGTTCAACATCAACGGTGAGGCGTTCGAGGTGACCGAAGACGCCACGGGCTGGCGGGTACGGAGGATGCGAGCCAAGGGCTCGCCCGAGGTCGTCTACGGCAAGGACGGCCTGCCGCTTATCTTGCCGATCGATGCCGAGCACGACGACCTCCGCAGCGAGGTCACGGTGTCCGGCCGCTACCGGCTGGATCTCGTCGATCAGAACAACAGGGCGATCGCCGACGTGCCGTCCGGCTACGTCCAGGTCAACCTGGATGCGCCGATGGCGGCGACGGCCGGCCCGTCCGCGCTGATGGCGCGGGCGAGCGACAACATCGTGATCGAAGCGATGCGGACGCAGGCGGCGATGGCGCTCGCCGTGATCGAGCGGTTCCCGCAGGTGATGGACTCGGCGGCGACGCTGCTGCGTGCCGCGGATGGTGCCGGGCTTCCCGCGCGCGAGCCGCGCGGGCTCGTCCCCGAGCAGGACGACGAGGACGAGGACGACGACGACGACGATATGGCCAAGGACACCCGTCCTGCGTTCGATCTGCAGGCGCTGTTGTCGCAGCTCGCCCCCATTCTGATGATGGCGTTTGGCAACGGCAAGAAGGGGGCGGGTCTCGCCGGCGTGCTCGACTGGCGCAAGGCTGCGAAGTCCCATGCTGACGAGGTTTCGGTGTCCCCGCCGGCTCAGATCGCCTCCGTGGCGACGGTCGGCGCGAATGCCCCCAACGCGAGCGACGCTGCGCCGCCGATCGATGGCGCGATGATGGCGCACCTGATGGCGGTCCAGGCGCAGCTGACGTCCGACGAGGCCGCGATCGCGCGGGAGGTGGCCAAGGAGCTTTCGCCCGGTGAGCAGCGCGCGTGGTTCGAGGAACTGCGCGTGCTGAACGTGCCCGATGCGGCGCAGAAGATCCGCGAGCTCGTCCACGGGCTCGCCAAGACGGGAGGTGCGTCGTGATCGGCCTGCCGTTCAATGATCTGCGCTGCCTCGGATCGATCACCGAGGTGATCGCCGAGCTGGTGAAACACGAAGATCCGGTGATCGTCGAGCTCGCCGCGAAGCACCCGACCACGGCGAGCCTGGCGACGTGGATCCGCACGCTGCCTCAGCGTGACGACGATGGCGTGGCCAAGGATGGCCCCAAGGTCGAGGCGTGCGATCCTCCGCAGCGGCTGCGGATCCCGGCCCCGGACCCAAATTGCGTCGAAAGATCAGCACTTTACGCTTCGGTGGCCGAATTCATCGATCCGCGGCCGGTGCGCCAACTCGCGACGCTCGATACCCCGATCGGCCTGCACACGTTCCCGGTAGAGAACGGGGCGCCTGTGGTGCTCGATCCGCGGGTGCCGCGGAACTGCCTCGACTGCGGGATCGCGATGACCGCGCCGGGTCCGATGGTGGTGGATGCACGCGATGCGATCGAGTGGTCGGCGCGGCTTGCGGAGGACGGGGCCGGCACCGCCAACATTCGAAACGGAGCCTCCCGCGTGCGCCGAGCGCGCAACGCGGTGATGCGGCTCGTGGATGAAGGCGAGCTGCCGGCCCCGGCCGAGGTGGACGCGATGGGCTGGATGTTCGCGCTCGCCGAACAGGCCGCGCGCCGCTACGGGCAGCGCGCACTGTCGATGGTACGGATGACGGCACACGCGATCGGGGACGTGCTCGATGAAGTGCTCGCGCGGTCGCAGCGCAACATGCCGTGGCTGTTCGCGGCGGCAGAGCTGATGCCCTCGCAGTGGCGCTCGGCGCTCGTCAAGGTGGCGGGGAACGTCGGCGTCAACGTCGGATCCGCCGTGCTTCACCAGAAGCTCGCGAGCTACGGCATCGGCGAGGACATGTTCGGGCTGGTCGAGGAGGAGCTGAACCGCGAGGGCCTCACGCTCGGCGCGCTGGCCCGTCCATCGAAGCTCGCGACGTTCGCCACGATCGGCCGCCAGGCCGCCTAGCACGCGCGACACGGGAGACGTCATCGACGCGACGCGCATGGTGCGCGACGCGTGGCGTTGGAAATCGCTCGCTTCGCGCGAGCACGGCCGGGTGTTGCCCGGAGATAGGACAGGAACGTGAAGAGGACCGATAAAAAGACTGCCAAGAAGACTCCGCGTGGAGCGAACGCTTCGATTCGCGTGCGCGACTGGATGCCGCTGTTCGCGCGGTTCCAGGAGGTGATCCACTGGGCGCTCGACATTGCCGCGAAGCTCGCGCGCGACGACGAGGAGGAGCACGCGGCGATCGAGCGTGTGCGCGGCTACATCGACGGCTGGCTCGAAGGCCGCCGGATCGAGGTGGATACCGGCGACGTGCTGACGGTGCTCGCGATCCTGTTTGCCGCGATCGAGCTCGACCTCGGCATCGACAGCTCACCGCTGATCGCGCCGATGCGGAGCTTTCCGCCGATCCTTCAGTTCCCGGGCGCGTCACGCGACGAGCTGCCCACGGTCGTGATCCGTCGCTTCCCGCGCCGCCGCAACGGCGGTGGCGCATTCACCCAGTTCGCCGCGTAACGCGGAAGGAGAACCACGATGGCAAAGAAGAAGAAGCACAAGAAGCACCCGTTCCGAAATGCCGCGCCGCGCGCTCCGCGGACCGGCAAGCCCGAGGATGAGACGGCGGTCCGTCGGCTGGCGTATACGGCCGGCGGAGCGGCCAGTACCGCGCTCGCTGGATCGTTCCTCGTCCATGAGGGCTGGGCACCCAGGACGATCGCCACCGCGCTCGCGGCGGTTGGCGCAGGTCTGGCGTGGAAGGGCGACGCGCCGGGGATTCGCAGCGTCGGCGCCGGAGTGATGTCGGCCGCGGGCAGTCAGCTCGCGCTGATGCTCCTCGACGACCGCGACCACAAGCCCGCGAAGGTCACGGTCGCGTCGGTGCCAGGTGGGAAGAAACCTTCCAATGCCGGCGATGGCCTGCCGCCGGGCGCGCTCGAATCGGCGCTCCAGCGCGCGCAAACCCGGCTCGCGCTCTCCGCCCACGAGCTCGAGGCGTAACGAGACGAACAACGGAATCGATCGGGGGTCGGGGTCGCGCGAGCGGTGCCGCGCGGTTCGCAGAAAGGACACACAGCATGGAAGAGTCGGACATCTATATCGTGGACACCCGGAACGCGGACAACCGTGATCACCGGACGCAGAACCAGGGCGCACCGTGGCGCCCGTCTCGCCCGGCCCAGGCGGTTGTGGCCGCACAGCCCACGCGGGTCTACCAGCCCGCGTATGTGCAGCCGCAGCCGCAGGTCATCTACGCCGGTCCGTCGCCGCAGTCGAGTGTGGCGTCGAACCTGCTCGGACGGATCACGGCCGGTCAGCTCGTCGATCTGGTGGCGCAGATCTTCGCCGCGGTGATGCCGCTTCCCGCGGCGCCGAACGCGACGGCGGAGACGAGCACTGATCTCGCGAATTTGATTTTGTACCAGGGCGCACTGGCGCAGTACGCCAAGCGCGACGAGCAGGTTCGCACGCTCGGCAACCTCGTCACCAAGCTGATGGGCTAGCCAACCATGGCGAATCCCAACTATCAGGGACCTGGTCAGCCGTCCGCGCAGAGCGGCGGTTGGCTCGGTTCGTGGCTTGGCGCAACGCCGGCCTATCACGGCGAGGGGCAGCCCTCGTCGCGGGGGAAGGCGTACGGCAGTGCGGCGCCGGCGTACAAGCCGGCGCGGCCGACGGCGGCGCGTGACACCACGGACGGCAACGACGGTGTGTGCGATGCGCCGTCGTTCGCCATCGTGATCCCGCGCCAGGTGATCGAACAGTCGTAGCAGAAGGCACGTAGCAGGCACGTAGCAACTCACCCAACCCCAGAGCCGCAGGTGTCGCTCGCTCGACCCCGGCCCCCGATCGATTGATTTTCAACGGAGCACTCTCATGACCCCTTCCATTCACAACTGGATCGACGGCTATCTCGCGGTACGCGCACGCGCGTTCGAGCGGCGCGGCTTCATCGAGCTCGACAGCGGGGCCACCTGGCCGCGCACGACGGTCGCCGATGCCATCGAGATCGCCGCGATGTTCGACGCCTCGATCCGCGCGCACGGTGCGCCCGGCATCGCCCGCCGCTGGAATGCTGTGTTCGCCGATCTCGCGGCGGCCCTCGGATCGCCGCTCGCGACGTTCTCGGGCAACCGTTCGCTGTGGTCCACGCTCGAGATCGCGGCAGTATTCCTCGATGACGTCACGGTCGCTGCGCCGGAACCGCGGCTGTGGAGCGCGCTGCTCGCTCAGCTCGCCGGGAGCACGCCGCGCAACGTCGGCCCGAGCGGCGACGGACCGTTCAAGCACTTCGAGAACGCCAAGACCTACCTCGATCTGTACCTGGAGCAGTTCAAGTACCTGCGCGACCTCCGCGGGTTTGACCGGCGGCAGCCCGAACCCGGGATGGTCGGCCCCGAGAAGCCGATCCCGCGCACGACCAACGCGGATGTGATCGCGCTCGCCGATTACTGGTCGAAGCAACTGGCGAGCGTCAAAGAGGTGATGGGCCACGCCAGCGTGGTCACGCGCTGGACGCGCGCACGCACCGACGTCGACCAGCACGCGCGCACCGGCGATCCAGGCGCCGTGTTCCCGAACAACAACACGTTCTGGCGCGATCTGCAGAACACCGCGATCCACGTCGCGGTCGCGGATGAAGCGCCGTCCCGCTGGGACCTCGCCAGGGATGCGCTCACCGACAGCGTCATGCACCTTCCCCAGACGCTGGGGCACGTTGCGGAGAAGGGCGCGGACCTCGTCGCAGGCGCGGCGCACGCGGTCGGCAAGGTCGCCAACGAGGCAGGGAAGGGGCTGTTTGCCGGTTTTGGAACGCCGCTCCTCGTCGGGGCAGGGCTGCTCGGGGTGTTCCTGATCAGCCGCGCCCATCGCCAGAACGAGGCGACGTGACATGCGCGGCTGGCCCTGGATCGTCGGCGGCGGCGCGCTCGCGTATGCGTTCGCGCGGCGGAGTCCGGGCGCAACGCGCGCCACGGTAGCAGCGGCGGTGTCACCGCCACTGTTGCCCGGCCGCTGGGTGTGGCCCGTTCCGCGCTGGAATGGCCGCGTTCCGATCATCTCCGATGGCTTCGATTCGCCGCGCCCCGGCGTGCCGCGGCACGGCGGCGTCGACATCATGTTCGCACGCCGGGGCGGCGACGCATTCCCACCCGGGACGCCGAACGGCAGCAAGTTGCATGTCATGCCCGAAGACATGCCCGTGCTCGCGGCGTCGGACGGCGTGATCTGGTCGGCGATGTCGACGCCGACCGGCCACGCAGTCGTCATCGATCACGGTACCGGCCACGATCCATCGCACAAGATCGCGACGTTCTACGCGCACCTCGATCGGCTGCTGGTCACGCCGACCGCGCGCGGCGCATCGAAGCAGAGGGTTCGCGCCGGCCAGATGATCGGCACCGTGGGCGCCAGCCCGCGCGATCCCGAGGACCTCAAGCATCTGCATCTAGAAATCTGGCTCGGCGGTCCGGCGTCGAAGATCGATCCCGCGGCGCTGATGCGGACCTGGCCAGTGCTCGACGATCCGCGGAAGCCGCTTGCCGCGCGCAACGGGGCGCTCACCTATCGACCCGTCGGCGCATCCGGCGAGCCGTATCCGGACTGGGTGCGCGCCCTCAAGGACGCGGCTGGCGTCTACATCATTCGTGACCTCGCGACGCACGAGGTGGTCTACGTCGGCTCCTCGAGTGGACGGCTCTACGACACGCTGACCCGGCATTTTCAGCAATGGCGCCGCTACAAAGGCTACTGGCGCGGCCAATACGGTCACGGCCACGATCCCGGCCTCACCTACCCGCGCCAGAAGGTCGAGGTCGCGATCCGGCGGACCTCTCCCGCCGACGCATTCGACCAAGAGATGACTCTCATCGCGCGGCTCCGTCCTCGCGACAACATGATCGGCCAGCCCGCGCCCGCCGACGACGAAATCCCGTTCTGAGAAAGGAAACCGATGTCCGATCCGATCAGCCTCGCTCTCCAGTCGCCGCGTTTCATCAAGCGCGGGATCCGCCTCGCCCCCATACGTCGCGAGCCCGAACAACCGTTTCAGTGGCCACTCGGGTGCCTCGGTCGCCGCGAGCCGCTCGTGCTCGCCGAGCATACCGGCGAGCGGCACGGCGTCGACCTCGGCTACACGCCAGCCGTTTACGATCCTGATCTGTCGGTGCCGGTGCACGCCGTCAACGACGGCGAGATCGCAATGTCGCTGCCGGGTGCCGACGGTCACACGATCACGATCGACCACGGCCAGTGGATGACCGTGTACGCCCACCTCTCGCGCTCCCTGGTCACCGCGTGCATGCCGCGTCTCCGGCGTCGCGAGCGCGTGCGTGCCGGCCGGGTCATCGGCCACGCGGCGAGGTCACCGCTCCATCTGCGGTTCGAGCTGTGGCGCTGGACCGACGCGCGCGGCTTCGTCGCCGTCGCCCCGGCACCGTGCATGCAGTCATGGATCGGCGCTTCCACCCAGAGTCACGCCCGGAAGGTGGCATAGCCATGGAGCCGACCTTGGATACGATCCGCACTGCGCTCGCCAGCGAGGCGACGCCCGAGGCTCGCACGGCGGGGATCGCCGCCTGTCACGAGGCGCTCGCCGCACTGGGCGCGACCCCCATGCCTACGTCCACGCCGACGCCGAGCGGTCCATCGCCGATCGAGGCGATCGCCGCCGCCATCCGCGGTGTTCCCCCCGAGCAGTTGCTCGACCTCGCGATCGCGAAGCTGCGCTCGGCGCTGCCCGCAGGTACCGAGGTCCCCGCCGTGGCTCCGATCAGATTCCAGATCGTTCCCGTCACCCGTCGAGGCTAGCCATGGATACGCAGCACCAGTTCGCCGACATCCTGTGCGCCGACGACGTGGCCTCCTGGCTCAACGTCGATCGCAAGACCGTCTACAACGCGGCAACGCGCGGGAAAATTCCGCATCAACGTTTGGGCAAACGTCTCCTGTTCAGCCGCGCCGCGCTCGTGGCATGGTTGGCCGGTGAGTCGGGTAGTGCTCGTCGTTAGGAGACTCGCTATGAGTACACGACGAGACAAGCGGAACGGGCATTGGCTCTACCGCAAGCAGATCAAGATCGCCGATGGACGCGTGATCCGGATCTCTGGCGTTCCCACGAAGCTCGGTCTGCCCGATACCCGGGCGGGTGCCGAACACGCGGAACGTTTACACATCGAACGCGTCCTGAAAACCGGCGAGGTCACGCAGACCCCGTCACCACCGAAGGAGGTCCCGAGGCTTCGCGATTTCGTCGAGCTGTATCTCGATGCGTCGCGGCTACAAAACAAACCGTCGTCTGTTGCTGCCAAGGAATGGACACTTCGCCGGCACCTCGTGCCAGCGATCGGCGATCTGCGCCTCGAACAGGTCACGTACGCGGTGGTGGAAGATCTCAAGATCGAGTTGGCTCGCAAGCGGGCTCGAAACTGGGACAAGTCCGACATCACCGATCCGCCGACCCTATCGGCCAAGTCGATCAACAACATCCTGACGATCCTCCGGCGCATGCTGGTGATCGCGCGCAAGCGCGGTCTGATCGCGGTGGTGCCGGAGATCGACTGGCTCAAGGTGCCGCCGCAGGAGTTCGACTTCCTCGACTTCGAGGAAGCTGACCGCCTGCTCGGCGCGGTGGATGAAGAGTGGCGCACGATGGTTCTCGTGGCGCTCCGCACCGGCATGCGTATGGGCGAGTTGATCGCGCTGCGCTGGCAGGATGTGGACTTGGTTGCTGGAAGGATCACCGTTCGGCAGAACGCGGTGAAGGGAAGGATCGGCACGCCGAAGTCAGGCAAGGCACGAGAGATCGCGCTGAGCAACGACACGCGCGCCGCCCTGAAGTCTCACCGTCACCTGCGTGGTCCGTTCGTGTTCTGCACGATGGATGGCGTGATGCTGAAGTACACCGAGCTACGCCATCCGCTCTGGCGCGCGTGCAGGAAGGCCGGGCTCCGTCCGGTCCAGTGGCACGCATTGCGGCACTCGTTCGCGAGCCACCTCGTGATGCGTGGTGTCCCGCTCAAGGCGGTGCAGGAACTGCTCGGTCACAGCACGATCCAGATGACGATGCGCTACGCGCACCTCGGTCCCGAGGTCACGCGTGACGCGGTCAATCTGCTCGACCAACCGATCGCGAGTGCGACCGGTAACTACGCGACAGCTCGTGGCAGCGCCGTGGCAGCGGCTGCCAAAAACTGACCTAACTACTTGAAATTATGGTGGAGGCGGCGGGAGTCGAATGCGCCGAAATGATGACGCGGAGTTGCTCGGATCCACGAGCTCCGACGAGACCGCAACCGCGAACGACGCCCAGAGCACATCAACGTTGCCAACCGACGTAGCAAAGGCGTGCTACGCGCTCGCGCTCGCCGTTCTCGACGGAGATCACGATCGTGCCCGCGCGCTTGCCCGCACCGTGATTGCGGTCGCGATCGAGAGAGC
>JAYUVX010000391.1:0-10079 GCA_043753855.1 Myxococcales bacterium
GCAGCACCTGAGGTACCGGTTCGACAACTGGATGGCGCGCGGAGTCGGCGCGCAGATCCTGCTGCTCGCGCTGTTCACGGCGGTGCTCGTGGTGATCACCGCGATCGCCGTCATCGCGTTCGATGTCGTCCCGGTCGACGAGCAGGGCGAGAAGACGTCGTTCGGCATGCTGTCGTGGAAGGCCCTGATGCACGCGCTCGATCCGGGTACGCTCTCGGGCGATGCGGCCGGCTGGACGATGCTGTTCATCCTGCTGTTCGTGACGATCGGCGGCCTGTTCGTCCTGTCGGCGCTGATCGGCATCCTGAACCAAGGCTTCGGCGCGATGATCGAGTCGTGGCGCCGGGGCAAGAGCCGGGTGATCGAGAACAACCACACGGTGATCCTCGGCTGGGGTCCCAAGGTGTTCACGCTGCTGCGCGAGCTCGCGATCGCGAACGCGAACCAGCGCAATGCGTGCGTCGTGATCCTCGCGGACCGGGACAAGGTCGACATGGATCACGATGTCGCCGACGCGGTGCGCGGAACGAAGCTCCGCGTGGTCACCCGCCGTGGCAGCACGATGGCGCCGTCGGCGCTCGAGCTCGTCAACCTCGAGGCCTCCAAATCGGTCGTGGTGATCGCGCCCGAGGTCGATGCGGTGGGCCACGTGATGGCGAGCCACGAATCCGACACCATCGTCCTCAAGACGCTGCTCGCTCTCGCCAAGGTCGCCAATGGAGCGCCGCTTCACGTCGTCGCCGAGATTCTTGACGAGCGCACCGAGGCGGTGGCGCGGATGGTCACCGGCGAGCAGTCCGCGCTCGTGCTCGCGTCGCCGCTGATCAGCCGCCTGCTGGTGCAGACCGGGCGGCAGTCGGGCCTCTCCGCCGTGTACACCGAGCTGCTCGACTTCGCCGGCATGGAGATCTATGTCCAGCCGCAGCGGGGCCTCACCGGCAAGACCTTCCGCGAGGGCGTGTTCGCGTTCGATACCTCGTCGTTGCTCGGCGTGATCACCGTCGCGGGCGAGCTGCTGTTGCCGCCGGATCCGGAGCGCCGGTTTCACGGCAGCGACCAGCTGGTCGTGATCAGCGAGGACGACGATACGATCGTACTCGATGCCAAGGCGGGAGATCTCGATACCGGCTGTCTCGTGGCTGCACCCGCGATGCCAGCGCGCAAGCCCGAGCGCACGCTCGTGCTCGGTGGATCGAGCCCGCGGCTCGGGCG
Organism: Myxococcales bacterium; assembly: GCA_043753855.1. Classification (GTDB taxonomy): domain Bacteria; phylum Myxococcota_A; class Polyangia; order Haliangiales; family Haliangiaceae; genus JABFXX01. The sequence continues at coordinate 1,213 of JAYUVX010000391.1, forward strand.
GGTGTTGACCGAGCTCGATGCCTACGTCGCGGCCGGAAGCGCCACGGTGGTCGTCGCCGAGTCTGCGGTCACGCTGCCGGTGCTCGCGAACATGGAGGCAAAGACCAAGCACGGCGACATGACCGACCGCGGCCTGCTCGAGGAGCTCGCGGTGATCGAGTACGACCACGTGCTCCTACTCTCCGAGAGCAGCGGCCGCACCCAGGAGATGGCGGACGCGCGGACCACGGTCGCCCTGCTCCACCTTCGCGACATCGCGCGCCGCGCGGACTGCAAGCTGCCGATCACCAGCGAGATCCTCGACATCGAGAACCGCGATCTCGCCAGCGTGGCAGAGGCCGACGACTTCATCGTCAGCAACACGCTGGTGTCGCTGATGATGTCCCAGATCTCGGAGAACCCGCACCTCGTCCGCGTGTTCGACGAGCTGTTCACCGCCGGCGGCTACGAGCTGTACCTGAAGCCCGCCGCCGACTACGTCGAGGCCGGCGAGCGAGCGTTCGCACTGGTCTGCGAGGCGGCGCTGCGGCGCAAGGAGATCGCGATCGGCTACCGGCTCACGAGCCTGGCGCGCGATGCGGACCGCGGCTTCGGCGTGGTCGTCAATCCCCCGAAGCACGTGCCGGTGTCGTTCAGCGCAGGCGACAAGATCATCGTGCTGGCGGAGAGCTGACCGGTCCGCTGGTATCGATCCCGAGCGGATCGACGTGCTCGCGCGGGACGATCAGTCGCAGCGCGCGGGGCACCACGTCGATCCGGTAGCGATCGCCGGCGGGCAGCTCTTCGCCATCGCACTGCGCCGCGGGCAGCGGGTTGGCGCGAATCGTCAGCTCGAACTTCGCGCCGGTGGTGGCCGCCTCGTGGGCGAACCCGAGCGCCGACAGATCGTCGATCCCGACCGGGCTGCGCCGCAAGCTGCCGAGCATCTTGGTGCCGAAATCGCGCCGGCCGGTCACCGGCAACAGCTCGAACAGACCGTCATCGGACTCGATGTTCGGATCGAGCACCCACTCGCCGCCGAAGATCCTCGTGTTCTTGATGATCACATCGAGCAAGTTGTCGAACGAGTGCACGACGCCATCGATGATCACCTCGAGGTCGTACTTGATGTCGACGACATAGCTCTCGGCGAGCCGCTGCAGGATCGCGCCGGCATAGACCAGCTGGTTGCGATACAGCATCCCGAGCCCGGGGATCCGGCCGACGCGCTCGCGATCGCGGTTGCGGGTCTCGAGGCTCGCGGCTCCGAGCCCGACCGAGAACGAATCGAAGAACAGATCGCGATGGATCTCCTTGCGGTCGCGTTCGACGACCAGTCGCCCGACATCGCAACCGACCACCTCGCCCGCCTTGATCACGGCGACGTTGCGCTCGAGCGACGACGCGCCGGACTCGAGGCCGAACGATTTTCCCTGATCGTTGGCGGTTCCGGTCGGCATCATGCCCATCACGCAATCCGCGGCATACTTCGAGGCGAAGATCCCCTTGGCGACCTCGGCAAACGTGCCGTCGCCGCCCATGTAGATCACCACGCGCGCGCCGTCGTCATCGATCGCCTCGCGAACCCGATCGATCGTCCGGCCCTCTGGCTCGGTGGGGGTGAAGGTGTGCGGGATGGCGGCCTCATCGAGCAGCGCGCGGGTGTGGCGGACCCAGTCCTGCGCCCTGCCGCTCTGCGCCGTGGGATTGGCGAATAGCACCGCGGGGCGGCCCGTAAGCCAGCGATCGATGCCTGCCACGCTGCGAATGGTAACCTCGGCGCGCGCGGTAGGCTACGCTGACTCATGGCTGTCGCGCATACCCATCACGCTACCGACGAGCACGAGCTCCTCCGGCAGACCGTTCGCCAGTTCGTTCAGACTCGCGTCGAGCCCCAGGCGATGGCCCACGACGAGGCGCAGACGTTCAACACCAAGTTGCTCAGAGAGCTCGGCGAGCTCGGCCTGATCGGCGTCACGATCCCCGATGCAGATGGCGGCGCCGGCATGGACGCCACCGCGTCCTGCATCGTGCACGAGGAGCTGTCGTACTCCGATCCGGGGTTCGCGCTCGGCTATCTCGCCCACGCCTTGTTGTTCGTCAACAACTTCTACTGGGCCGGCAACGCCGCACAGCGCAAGCAGTACCTACCGAAGGTGCTCTCCGGCGAGGTCGTCGGCGCGATGGGCATGACCGAGCCCGCGGTCGGCACCGACGTGCTCGGCATGCAAACGGTCGCCCGCAAAGATGCGGACTCGTACGTCATCAACGGCCGCAAGACGTTCATCACCAACGGTCCCGAAGCAGGTCTATTTCTGGTCTACGCCAAGCTCGACGACCGGATCACCACGTTCATCGTCGAGCGCTCGTTCCCTGGGTTCTCCACCGGTCCGAAGATCCACAAGATGGGCATGCGCGCGTCGACGATGTCGGAACTGATCTTCGAGGACGTGCGCGTGCCCCATGCAAATCTGGTCGGCACCGAGGGCGGCGGTATCACCAACATGATGCGCAACCTCGAGATCGAACGACTCGGGCTGTCTGCGATGTCGGTCGGGATGGGGCGCCGCTGCCTCGACGTGATGGTCCGCTACGCCAGCGAGCGCCGGACGTTCGACAAGCCGATCGCCGATCACGGCCAGATCCAGCGCTACATCGGCGACAGCTACGCCAAGGTCGAGGCGATGCGCGCGCTGACCTACAACGTCGCTGCCACCGTCACTCCGACCTCGCGCAACCGGCTCGGCACCGATGCCGCGAAGCTGTTCTGCGCCACCGCCGCCAAGGAGGTCGCGGACGCGGCCGTGCAGGCCCTCGGTGGGTATGGCTACTGCGCCGAGTACCGCGTCGAACAGTTCCTTCGCGATAGCAAGTTGATCGAGATCGGTGGCGGGACGATCGAGGCCCATCAGAAGAACATCACGCGCGATCTGACGCGTGGCTGACGATCACGACACCCTCGTCGACGCCCGGAAGACGCGCCTCGGGGTCGGTGGGGCGAACAGCAAGCCCGACGTCGACCTGAGCGGCACGGTAGTCGGCGGGTATTTGATCGAACGCCAGCTCGGCGCGGGTGCGATGGGCGCCGTGTATCGCGCGTCGCACATCGACACCAACCGGGTCGTTGCGCTGAAGGCGTTGCATGCGCACCTCGTGGGCGAGGCCTCGATCGTCGAGCGGTTTCGGCGCGAGGCCAGCCTCGCTGCGCGACTCGGGCACCCGCACATCGGCAGCGTGATCGAGCTCGTGCAGGCCGAGGACGGCCGCTACCTGATCGTGCTCGAGCTCGTCGAAGGCGAGCCGCTCTCCGCGATCATGACAATGCCATTGCCGCCCGAGCGAGTGACGGTGCTCGTCGGCCAGCTGCTCCGCGGCCTCGAGCACGCGCACGCGATGGGCCTCGTCCACCGCGACCTCAAGCCCGAGAACGTGCTCGTGGAGCGGCGCAAGGGCCGCGATCACGCGCGCATCGTCGATTTCGGGATCGCGATCCTGCGCGATGCCGGCGACGAATCGCTCGAGCGGCTGACCGCCACCGGCCAGATGATCGGCACGCCGCTGTACATGTCGCCGGAGCAGGCCAAGGGCGAGGCGATCGATCACCGCGCGGACCTCTACTCGCTCGGCGTCATGGTCTACGAAATGCTCGCCGGCGTGCTGCCGTTCGAAGGCCGCCCGCTCGAGATCCTCGCCGCGAGCCTCAAGCGAGATGCTCCGTCGATCGCCACGCGAGTGCCCGGCCTGGTCCCAGATCCGATGCTCGAGCTGTTCTGCCGGAAGCTGATGGCCCGCGATGTCGCGCGGCGGTTCACCAGCGCTCGTCACGCGCTCGAGGTCCTGGCGCTCTACGAGACCGATCCGGAGGCCGCGCGGCTCTCGCTGGGGATCATGGATGTGCCGAAGGCACTGGCGGTGGTATCGCTGCCGCCACCGCCGAAGCTGTGACCCGGAACGTCTCGCCGAACAGGTTTTGCATCGCACGCGCACGTGATCGAGGTCGCCGCGCAGCTCGCCGAGCTTCGCCATCATCGAGTGCATCTCGGCGAACACCTCGCCGGGGCGCTGCTCGGAGCGGGACAGATCGAACGCGAGGTAACCGACGAGGTCGTTCCTGCGACCTCGTACGAGATGGCTTCGGTCTGCGCGACCAGGACTATTGCGCCGAGCCGGGCGCGGCGGGAGCCGGCGCGGCAGCAGAGCCTTCACCGGCATGCGGCGGCCGCATCCCGCCCATGCCGCCGCTCATGACCTTGATGATCTCGGCCTGGACGTGCTGCGCCTGCTCGGGCGGCAGCTTCTCGCGGCACTTCTTGATGCCCGGCTGATCGGTCGCGGTCTGGAAGCAGCCGAGGACCTCGGCGGACCACTTGTCGGCCTGGCACGAGCTGACGAGCACGCCGCGGAGCTTGTCCCCGATCGACTTCATCTGCTCGACCATCTCCGGAGGGCCCTGTCGGCTGGTCAGCATCGCATCGATCGCCTTGCCGATCGCAGGCGCGCACGGATCAATGCTGTCACTGCCACCGCTCTTACTGCAGGCGGCGAGGCCGAGGACGAGGACGAGGACGAGCGAGATCAGCTTGGACATGTGACTCCCCGAAAACTAGAAGGGCCCGTGCAGAAGCACGAGCCCAAGCCTAAGCGTAGTTAACGAAACTAGTGAGTCGAACGGGGCTGCTTAGTTGCAGGCCGCGGCCGACTGCTTGACCGCGTCCGCCGCGGACTTGCACGCCGTGCCGAGAGCCGCGCGGCCCTCCGCCGGAACGCTCGCCCACGCCGCCGAGGTCTGCTCGTACGACTGCTTCAGCGCGTCGCGCGTCGCCTGCGGGAGCTTGTCGCACTTCGAGAGCGACTCGATCGCCGCCTGGTAGTCCTTGCACTCGGCCGGGAGCTCGCCGCCAGCAGCGGGCGCCTTGTTATCGCCGCCGTTCATCGCGCCGTCGCCCGAGCCGCCGGCCGGGGGAGCGCCCGCCGAGCCCGAGGCCGAGCCGCCAGCCGGGGGGGCCACGTCGCCGCCGCCCATCGCCTTCGCCATGCACTCGCCGTACTTGGTGCCGACGTCCTGCATCTTCTTCATGTCCTCATCGGACGGCTTCTCCGGCTTGTCACCGGCGCTCTTCGCGTTGTCCGCGGACCACTTGTTCATCTTCTCCTGGACGCCGTCAGCGCACTTCTTGTCGGTGCACTTGCACATCTCGTCCTTGAACTCGCCCATCTTGGCCATCGCCTCGCCGGCGCCGCCCTTCTTCTTGCAGCCGAAGGAAGCGAGCGAAACCGCAGCCAGAAACGCGATCGTGATCTTGTTCATCTTGAAATCCTCGGTGGTGAAAACGTCGTTGTGCAGAGAGTTTTAGAACACCCGCTCTGCGATCGATAGGAAACTACTGGTTTCAACAGTGTTCCTTTGCAGCCGGATCGATCCGCAATCGTGACAAGTCACGACAATTGAATCGGGCGTGCGACAACCAGACGGTCAGTGCGGATGTTCATCCGCAATGACGGCAATGATCAGGCTTCACCGAGAAACCGCTCGTACGCCGTGAAGTCGTAGTCCCTGCCGAGGAAGTCCTTCACCAGCTCGGCGGCGTCGCGACTCCCGCCCGGCACCAGCACCTTGTCGCGGTACGCGTAGGTCACATCGCGCGCCATCAGCCCCACCGCTTCGAACGGCGTGAGCAGATCCTTCGCGATCACGAGCGACCATTGATACGTGTAGTACATCGCCGAGTAGCCGACGAGATGGCCGAACGATGCGTGGAACCGCGTCCCTGGCACGTACGCGAACGGCGTGTACTTCTTCTGCAGGTGCTTCACCTCGACGAGCTGATCGAGCTTGTCGGGGTCGGCGCGGTGAAAGCCCAGCGAGATCGAGGCGTAGAAGATCTGCTGCACGGTCGCGGTGCCGAGCCCGAACTTGTCGGCGCGCCGCATCTTCTCGACCAGTGACTCCGGGATCACCTCGCCGGTCTCGTGATGGCGCGCGAACCGAGCCAGCGTGTCGTGGCGCCACGCCCACTCCTCGAACATCTGCGAAGGCGCCTCGACGAAGTCCCACTCGGTGGCCACGCCGCTCTGGGTGATCCACCGCTGATGACCGCCAAGCACGTGATGCATCAGGTGCCCGAACTCGTGGAACATCGTCACGACGTCGTCGTGCTCGAGCAGGCCGGGATCGGCGCCCGTCGGCTGCGGGAAGTTGCAGACCAGTACGCCCTCGGGCAGCTGCGCCCCGCGCACGCCATCCCTCAGCGGGAACTGGGCCGCGTGCTTGTACTTGCCGTCGCGCGGATGCATGTCGAGATAGACCCGTCCGATCTTCTGGTCCGCGCGGATGACATCGTAGGTCAGCACCGTCGGGTGCCACGGCGGCGCGTCGGTGGCGGGCACCGGGCGATACGAGAGGTCGAAGATCTCCGAGGTGATCTCGAGCAGCCCGGTCAGCACGCGCGCGTACGGGAAGTACTCGCGCACCACGCTCGCATCGACCTCGTAGCGATCGCGCTTCACGAGGTTCTCGAGCCACACCTTCTGCCAGTCCGCGACCACGGTGGCCGTGGGATCGATGGTCCTCAGCTGGCGCAGCAGCTCCGCATAGTCCTGCTGCGCGCGCGGTGCGGCGAGCTTCCAGACCCGCTCGAGGAACTCGGCGGCGCGCTCGCCGGTGCCGATCATCTTGTCGGCGGTGATGTAGTCGGCCCAGTTCGCGTACCCGAGCAGCGACGACTTCTCCTTGCGGAGCTTCAGGATCTCCTGCAGCACTTCCTCGTTGCCCTGATCGCCGCGGCTGCGAAACGCTTTGTAGAGCGCCTCGCGCAGCGCATCGTCCACCGCGTAGGTCATGAACGGGTTGTAGTCGGGATAGTCGGTGGTGATCTTGATCGTGCCGTCTACGCCCGGTGGGTGCGAGGCGATGAAGTCCGCGGGCAAGCCAGCGAGCCGTGCCGGGTCGGTGACCTCGACCGTCCGGACGTCCTCGCTGATCGTCTTCGAGAACGTCTGCCCGAGCTTGGTCAGCTCCTCGTCGATCGCCTGGAGCCGGGCCCGGATCTCGGGAGGCTGATCGACGCCCGACCGCCGGTAGTCACGCAGCATGTGCGCATGGAATCGCTGCGTCCCGGGATCCGCGGCCGACACGTCGACCGCTGCGAGTGCGTCGTACATCTCGCGATCGAGCGCGAGGGCCGAGTAGAACTTCGAGACCTCCTGCTCGCACTCGCGCGCGACATCGCGGATCGCCTCGTCGGGATGAACCTCCGACATCAGACCGGCGACCGCGTTCGAGCTGCTCGCGGCGGTCAGCAGCTGGTTGTAGCGATCGAGGGTTTCCTCGATCGTGCGCGCACTTTGTCCGATGATCTCGGGCCGCAGCGCCTGCGCGCGTCGCAGCCCCGCCAAAAACTCGATCCGACATTCGGTGCGGAACTGCTGCTCGGCCTTCTTCACGACGACCAAAACTGTAACATCGATCGCGATGAACGAGGACGAAGTGGTCGGAGAGCTCGGCGCGGCGCTGCCTCTCGTGCCGAGCGACCCGCGGTGGCTCGCGATCGCGCTCGCGGACCTCGATGCCGTGCACGCCGATCATCTGCACTGCGAACGCAAGGCCGCGCAGTCGGCGCTATCGTTGATCCGGAGCTACCCCGACAAGGCGGATCTGGTGACCGCGATGGCGCGGCTCGCCCACGACGAGACTCGCCACGTCATCCAGGTCGCCCAGCTGATGAGCCGGCGCGAGCAGCCGGCGAGCTTCGACTTCGGTGATGACTATGCGGCCGCGCTGCGCGACCTGATCCGCAAGGGCGAGCCCACCCGCCTCCTCGATCGGCTGCTGGTGTTCGCGACGATCGAAGGCCGTTCGGCGGAGCGGCTCGGCCTGCTCGCCGGTGCCCTCGAGGACCCGAAGTCGCGGGAGCTCTACGCGAGCCTCGCCACCGCGGAGGTCCGCCACCGCGACATCTTCCTGTCGCTGGCTCGGGACGTCGATCCGGCCAGCTGGCAAGCGCGGGCCGCCGAGCTCGCCGCGCGCGAAGCGGAGATCCTCGCGAACCGTACGATCTCCGCGCGGATTCACTAGTCGGAGGGCTTGAGCTCGTGAAGCGGTGGCATCTGCACCAGCGCGCGCCACTTCAGCGCCACGATGCCCACGACCAGGATCGCGAGCGCACCACCGCCGACGATCGCGGGCACGGTGCCGACCAGCTGCGCCGCCACGCCGGACTCCGCCGCGCCGAGCTCGTTCGACATCCCGATGAACACGTAGTGCACCGCGCTGACCCGGCCGCGGATGCGATCGGGCACCACGAGCTGCTCGAGCGTCAGCCGGATCACCACGCTGATGTTGTCGAGCGCACCGCACACGACGAGCAGCACCACGGTCAGCGGCAGCGAGCGCGACAGGCCGACGCCCATCGTGGTCACTCCGAACAGGGTCACCACGATCACCAGCACGCGCCCCGGTCGCTGCCATGCAGGGAGCTTGCCGCCGATCACCGCCGCGAGCACCGCGCCCGCCGATTGCGAGGCGCGCAGGATGCCGTAGCCGAACGCGTTGGTATGCAGGATGTCGGTCGCGATCGGAGCGAGCAGCGCCGTGACGCCGGCGAACAGCACCGCGAACATGTCGAGCGTGAGCGCCGGCAGCAGCAGCGGCGAATTCCAGATGAACCGCAAGCCGACCCGCCAGTCCTTACGCGCCGTTGCTGCCGGATCCTCGGCGATCGCCCTCGGCCTCGGCAGGCTGCGATACATCACCGCCGACGCGATGCCGGTGATCGCGACGAATGCGTAGATCCATTGCGGCGCCACCCAGATCAACGCCAGGCCGGCGAGCGCCGGGCCGATGATCGCCGCGAGCTCCTGCAGGCTCGAGCTGATCCGGTTCGCGCGTC
>JAYUVX010000392.1:0-29911 GCA_043753855.1 Myxococcales bacterium
CGGCACGCTGGCCGAGAACATCGCGCTGTTCCAAGACGTCCCGCGCGCCCACGTCGAGGCCGCCGTCGCCGAGCTCGCCCGCGTTTCCAAGAAGGTCAATGACCGCGAGGAAATCCGCCAGGTCGCCACCGTCTCCGCCAACTGGGACGAGACGATCGGCGACATCATCGCCGACGCCATGGACAAGGTCGGCAAGGACGGCACCATCACCGTCGAAGAGGCCAAGTCCATCGAGACGACCCTGGAGGTTGTCGAGGGCATGCAGTTCGACAAGGGCTACCTGTCGCCTTACTTCGTCACCAACGCGGAGAGCCAGGAAGTCGTCCTCGAGGACGCCTACGTGCTCATCCACGAAAAGAAGATCTCCAACCTGCAGGAAATGCTCCCGCTGCTGCAGACCGTCGCCAAGGGCGGCAAGCCGCTCCTGATCATCGCCGAGGAAGTCGAGGGTGAAGCCCTCGCCGCGCTCGTCGTGAACAAGATCCGTGGCACGCTCAATGTGTGCGCCGTCAAGGCCCCCGGCTTTGGCGATCGCCGCAAGGCCATGCTCGAGGACATCGCTGTCCTCACCGGTGGCAAATGCATCACCGAGGACCTCGGCCTCAAGCTCGAGAACCTCACCCTCGCCGACCTGGGCACCGCCAAGACGATCAAGGTCGACAAGGACAACACGACGATCATCGACGGCGCCGGCAAGAAGGCCGACATCGATTCGCGCGTGAAGCAGATCCGCAACGCGATCGAGGAGACCACGTCGGACTACGATCGCGAGAAGCTCCAGGAGCGCCTCGCGAAGCTGGTCGGCGGTGTCGCCGTGATCAAGGTCGGCGCTGCCACCGAGGTCGAGATGAAGGAGAAGAAGGCCCGCGTCGAGGATGCGCTCCACGCGACCCGCGCGGCTGTCGAAGAGGGCGTTGTCCCCGGCGGCGGTGTTGCCCTGATCCGCGCACAGTCGGTGCTCGACACGATGAAGCTCTCCGAGGAGCAGCAGTTCGGCGTTGCGATCGTGCGCCGCGCGATCGAGGAGCCGCTCCGTCAGATCTCGAGCAACGCGGGCGTCGATGGCTCGATCGTGGTTTCGAAGGTCAAGGAAGGCACCGGTTCGTTCGGCTTCAACGCCGCGACGCTCGAGTACGGCGACCTCGTGAAGTCCGGCGTGATCGATCCGACCAAGGTCGTCCGCATGGCGCTCCAGAACGCGGCCTCGGTCGCGTCGCTCCTCCTGACGACCGAGGCGATGATCGCCGAGCGTCCGAAGAAGGAGTCCGCTGCGCCCGCCGGCGGCGGCGGTGGTGGCGGTATGGGTGGCATGGGCGGCATGGGCGGCATGGACTTCTAGCCGCTGCGCGGCTAGAAGCTCTGTTACGGGCCGCGAGCGGCCCGGGGGTCCGGTTCCTCCACTCGCTCTGTAACGGCACCCGCGTGGGTGCCGTTTTTCTATGTCCGGACGATCGCGCGCGGCAGGCCGCGTTCGGTCGTCAGCTGGTCGCACTCGGTCTCCCACACCGCGGTGAACCAGGCGAGCGTGATCTCGGCGAGGGACCACACCACGAGCCCGCAGGTCACGCACAGCGCCACGGCGTGCACCCGAGGCCAGTCGGCGGAGAGCAGCGAGAACACGCCGAGCGCGGCGGCCAGGCCCAGGATCACGGCGATGCGGTGCCGGTTGCGATCGAGCCAGCACACACGCGAGGCGAGCTGGTCGATCCGCTCGGGCCCTTCGGTCACGAATCGAGTCTACCCGTCGAATCGGGACGTGTCAGCGTGTCACTTCGTGCAGGCGTCGGCGTCGGCGGCGGTCTTCGCCGTGATCATGCAGTCGATCTGCTTGTCGTTGTTCGCCGAGCTGCACTGGTTGACGCAGACATCGACGCCGTTCTCGAGCTTGGACGAGAACTCGGCGACCTTGCGCTTGCGCAGCGCATCGCGCTGAGCCTCGGGCGCAGCCTGGATCTCCTTGTCGGAGATCTGCCAGTACATCAACGTCCCGTAGTTCCGGCAGGCAGTCTCGCACTTCTGCCGATCGCCCTTGCAGGCGGCCAGGAGCCCGAGGACGGCGATCAAGACGGCGCTGCGCATCGAGCCGGCGTACCACGTGCCGCGATGCGATACCCTGCGACCATGGGTCGCGCTGCACCCCGCCGCGGCGGATGGGTCCTCGGGCTCGTCGTCGCGATGCAGACAAGTAGCGCCCACGCGGCGCCGTGGAACCTGTCGTTCGAGGGCGGCGCCGAGGAGGACACCAACGTCCAGCGCGTCGAGACCGGGTCCGGCCTCGACACCCACCGGATCGCCTCTGGCGTGGTGCGCGTCGGAGGCAAGCTCGATCGCCGCGACCAGCTCGCCGGCGGCACCTACGCGGTGCTGATGTCCGCGCTCGCGCGCATGGTGAGCTCCGATGATGCGAGCAGCGAGAACGTGATGCTGTTCGCCGGCGACCTGCGCTACCTGCGCCCGGTCGAGGGCCGACACGTGTCGTTCGGCGTCGCGCTCGCCGGCGTCGATGCGGTACCGATCACCAACGCGGTCGGTGCGCGCACGTTCGCGAACCTCGGCGCGGATGCTCTCCTCGTCCTCGATGGCACCTTGGACCGCCATCTTACCGTCGGCCTTGGCTGGCGCAACTTCACCTACAAGGAGAAGGAAGGCTTCAACTGGAACGGTCCCGCAGCGAGTGCACGGCTCGATCTCGAGCTGTGGGCGCCCTCGGGCGGAGCTCGCAGCGTGGAGCTCGCCGCGTTCGCCGCGTTCGAGGCGCGCGAGTACGACGCCAACGCGCTGGCCAACGCCTGCCCGCCGGGATCGCCTCCGAGCGATAGCTGCTCGGCCGCCACCTCGCTGCCGCGGCGCGATCGGTCGCAACGGATCGGCGCGGAGGCGACGTACACCGGGCGCGTGATCGCCACGCTTGGTTATCAGCTCACGGTCATCGACTCGAACAGCTTCGGTCAGTCGCTGATCCGCCACCGCGCGACGACCTCGGTGACCCGCAGCTTGCCGTGGAGCCTGTTCGGAACCGCGCTCGCGATCCTGCAGATCGACCAGTTCGTGGATGGCCTCGTGGTGAAGAAGGACCTCCAGCGATCCGAGTTCACCAGCCTCGACGACGAGAACCGAAGCTCGCTTCAGCTGCGCATCGGAAGGCCGGTCACCGGAGCCTGGACCGTCGAGGTCCGGGGCGCGATCTGGCGCGACCTCGGTGGGACGATGGAGTCGACGTTCCGCCGTGCATCTATCTACTTCGGCGCGATCTACGCACGCTGAACCGCCGTCCGTAATGCCTGCCACGACTCCCGGTCGCCCCCCTGTCAGGGGTGGTCATTGACCTTCGTTCAATTACTGATTGACGCACAGCGCCGCGATCGACGATGAAGATGGCGCGACATCAGGGGGGAACCTGTGCGTCATTCACGTCTCGTCTTCACGGCTCTCGTAGCTCTCGCGGGCTGCACCGATCTCGGCCTCGATCCACAGCCGAGGTTGATCCACGCACGGTTCGATCCCGACGCGCGGGTCATCCCGATGCCCACGGATGTGCTGCGCGACAAGGCGCTGCAGCGGCTCGCGCTTCCCAACGATACCGAGGCGGAGCGCGCGAAGCTCACCGCAGCGGAGTTGGAGTTCTACGACTACCTCGAGACGCTCGACGGCTGGTCGAGCCTGATGTCGGCGAGCGTCGACTTCACCGGCGCGATCGATCCGGCCACGGTCACCGATGGCACACTCGAGGTCTGGCACTGGCCGGCGGCCGGGGTGCCCGAGCGCGTCACCGGCGTGCGGATGTCGGTCTCCGCCGACGGCAAGAAGATCTCGGTCGACCCTCCGCGCACGGGATGGAAGCGCGGTGAGCGCTACGTCGCGCTCGTGCGTGGCGGCAAGGACGGCGTGCATGGTCTCGCGGGTGAGAAGGTCGAGGCCGACGCGGCGTTCTACTTCCTGCGCCAGACCACGGCGCTGAACACGCCCGAGCACGAGCACGCATTCCCGGGCGTCACCCAGGCCGAGCGCCAGGACAACGCGCGCAAGCTCGAGGACATTCGTCTCGATCTCGCGCCGGTGTTCGGCACCATCGAGGCGCGGATCCCGCGCACCGAGATCGCGGCGCTGTGGGCGTTCACGATCACGCGGCGCACCGAGCTCGCGATGGATCAGCCGTCGCAACGGATGCCGCTACCGATCGATCTGATGGTCGATCCAACCACCGGCAAGATCGATGCACCGACCGCGCCGTGGGATACCGCCGTCGAGGCCGAGGCCAAGGCGCGGCTCAAGGAGTTCGATGGCTGCGGGCTGTCGTCGAGCCAGCTGTTCGAGTTCACCGGTCCGATGAACCCGGGAACCCTCAGCGAGAGCACGGTGAAGGTCTACGCGATCGGTGGCGCACAGCCGGTGCTGGTGCCCGCCACCGTCGAGCTGCTCGCCGACAAGACGCACCTCGCGGTCACCCCGAAGGCGGGACGGCTCGCCGAGAAGACCCACTACGCGCTGGTGGTGACCGATGCCGTCCGCGACGCCGATGGCCTCGCGGCGACGCTGATGCCGGTCGGCCACTTCCTCAAGGCGCACGCGCCGATCCTCGTCGACGGTGCCAGCCAGATCCCGGCGGTGCCCGACCGTGATGCACGCAAGGTCGAAGGCTCGCGCACCGAGCTCGCCACCGCGCTCGATGCGCTCGGCCGCGATCACATCCTCGCGGCGTGGCCATTCACCACGATGAGCGTCGCCGCACCGCTCGCCGATCTGCGGCGGTCCGCCGAGACGTTCGCGGTCTCTCCGGATCCCACGAACGTCACGCACATGACGCCCGGCCAGGCGTTCGCGGACTTCGCGATCGGCATCGGGTCGGTCGTGAACGTCGCGGACGTCTACAACGGCACGATCGAGTCGCCGGTGTTCCTCGATCCGGTCACCCGCGCGTGGCGCGGTGATGGCTCGCACGTGACCGAGAAGGTGCGGTTCACGATGATTACACCGAAGAACCCGAAGCCGGGTCCGGTCCCGGTCGTGGTGTTCGGCCACGGCCTGGTCACCGAGCGAAGGTTCGTGCTCGCCATCGGCGATGCGCTCGCCGCGAAGGGCTACGCGGCGATCTCGATCGACTTCCCGTATCACGGCGAGCGTACCTACTGCGCGAAGGGCGGCCCGATCTCGGTCGTCAACCCCTCCAATGGCAGCCTGACCTCGCTGGAGCCGTGCCAGGCCGGCTCCACCTGTAACGACCTCGGCAAGTGCGTCGATGCGCAGGGCAACGGCAATCACCTCGCGAACTTCCCGGTGATCAGCATGCCGGTCGCCTCCGGCGCGATGTTCCTCGAGATCGATCACATCGCGAACACCAAGGATCACTTCCAGCAGGCGCTCATCGATCTCGGCGCGCTCGATCGCTCGCTCCGCAAGGGCAACTGGCAGAGCGTGATGGGTCGCCCGGTCGACACCGCGCACATCTTCTACGCGGGGCAATCGCTCGGCGGGATCATGGGCGCGATCTACCTCGGCACCTCGCCGGAGATCTCGCGCGCCGTGCTCAATGTCCCCGGCGCCAATCTGGTGCCGATGTTCGATGATTCGCAGTTCTTCTCGGCGCAGCTCGACGGCTTCTTCACGCGCCAGCACATCACGCGCGAGAGCTTCGAGGGCCGGCGGTTCATGACCGTGGCGAAGTGGTTCATGGATGCGGTCGATCCGCAGCACCTCGGGCCGATCATCGGCAACCGCGCGCTGCTGATTCAGATGGCGACGCTCGACACGATCATCCCGAACGCCAACACCAAGATCCTCCAGGACGTCACGCACGCGCCGCGGAAGGACTACGTGGGCGAGCACGGGTTCATCACGATCCCGATCGAGCCCGCGTACTTCCCGGGCGTCCGCGACCTCGCCAACTTCCTCTCCGGGGAGCTCCAGCCATGAGGACGCTCGCTGCTCTGGTGCTCCTCACGGCCTCGGCGTCGGCCGGGGGCCTCGCGGTCGGCGAGCAGAATGCGGTCTCGGCAGCCACCGGCGGCGCCGGCGCAGCACGCGACGGGGATCCGGGCGCCGCGTGGCACGATCCGGCGGCGCTCGCTGACGGCGGAGGCTGGCGCGTCGGGCTCTCGCTCGCACTCGCCCGCCCTGCCCTCACCGCGCGGGCCGCTGATGGTAGCTGGTCCGCAGACACCGACAGCGCGTGGTCCACTCCACCGCACCTCGATGCGAGCTACGCACACGATCGCTGGGCGGCGGGCATCGCGCTCGGCGTACCGTTTGGCGGCGGCGTGCAATGGCCGGCGACCTGGCCCGGCGCCGTGGAGGCAGTGCAGACTCAGCTGATGGTCCTCCGCGCGGCGCCGTTCGCCGCCTGGAGCGTTGGCAAGCTCCGGGTCGCAGCGGGCGTCCACGTCGATGCCGCCCGGCTGCAGATCCAGCGCAACCTCGACTTCATCGACACCCAGGGCGACGTTCGCCTCGATCTCGCGGGCCGCGGCGCCGGCATCGATGCCTCGGTGTACTGGCAGGCACGCAACGATCTCGGCGTCGGCCTCGTGTATCGCGGTCGCACCACGATCGACTTCCACGGCAATGCGAACTTCACCGCGCCCGACGCGTTCAGCGAGAAGACGCCCGATCAGACCGCGCGGACCTCGATGACGATGCCCGACACCGTGGTGCTCGGATTCCACGGCACGCGCGGCGCCTATGCGGCGGTCCTCGATCTCGAATGGGCGAACTGGAGCGTCAACCGGCGCACCACGGTGAGCTTCACCAACGCCTCGACCCCCGAGGCCGTGCAGGAAAATCGCTGGCATGACACCGTGGCAATGCGCGCCGGCGGCGAGTGGAACCTTGACAAGCTGATCGTGCGCGGCGGCGGCTACTACGACCCGACCCCGGTCCCGGCGAGTCACCTCACTCCATCGTCCCCCGATGCCAGCCGACTCGGGCTGACCGCGGGAATCAGCTACCGGCTGGCCCGCGCGTGGAGCGCGGACGTGTTCGCGGAGCGAATGTGGCTGCTTCGTCGCCCGACCACCAGCACCGACACCATGGCGGCCTCGTATGGCGGCACCGCGGTCGTCCTCGGTGCGGGGATGCGGTGGACGCCGCGGCCATAGCCGCATACCTTATCGACGTGGCCACCTGCACGCTGTTCTCCGTCGCCGACGCAGACCTCGTGCCGGCCGCGGAGTTGACGCCTCCGCCCTACGACGATCCCACGTCGCGCGTCGGTCCGGTGACCCAGCCGCACACCGCGGACCTTGGACCGCACTGGGAATCCCTGCACCGCGCGCTCGGCAACCTGCCCGGCACCGAGCCCCTCGGCTTCCTCGCCGACGGTGGTGAGCGGTTCGCGCCGCTCGACGATGGCGTTCGGTCGTCCGGGCGCTACTTCGCGCCGCCGCTGGTGATCAAGCTGCTGGCCGCGGTCGCCCGGCTCAACGACGACTACGTGATGAAGAACATCGCCACCATGCAGATCGTCGACGTCTCGGTGTCCGAGCTGCTGCGCCTGCTCGCCCGCGTCCGCATCTTCCTGGCGGAGGCCGTCGAAGGCGAGCGCGGCGTGATCGTCCACGAGCTCGTGTAGCGTCGGCTGTTCAGACCGCGCGCAGCATGATCTCGTCGAGCGCCTGCCCGAACGACGCCGGATTCGGCAGCTGACCGGTATCCGCCAGGTAGGCCTGGCCGAGCAGCAGCTTCGCCGACGCTGCGAGCCGCGGATCGGTCGAGTCCGCCGCGAACACCGCCTTGAGCTTCGCGATCAGCGGATGCGTCGGGTTGAGCTCGAGCACGGGGCGGACCGGCGGAGGCGCCTGACCGAGCTGCTCGAGCAGCCGCTGCATGCGCGGCGTCAGGTCATGCTCGTCGGCGACCAAACACGCCGAGGACGAGGTCAGCCGCGTCGACAGCCGCACCTCCTTGACCTCGTCCTGGATCGCCGCGCGCAGACAGATCAGCAGATCGCCGAGCTCGCGGCGCTTCTCCTCGATCGACTCCGCCGCCGCCTTGCGCTCGTCCTCCGAGCCCGGTTGAACGTCGCCGCGGCCGATCGACGTGAGCTTCTTGCCCTGGAACGTCGGCTCGTGCTCGAGCCAGATCTCGTCGATCGGATCCGAGAACAGCAGGACCTCGTAGCCCTTTGCGGTGAAGCCCTCGAGCAGCGGCGAGCGCGCGACCGACTCCTTCGACGCGCCGGTCAGCACGTAGATCGCCTCCTGCCCTTCCTTCATCCGCCCCACGTAGTCGCCGAGCGTGGTCGGCTTGCCACCGTCATGCGTGGTGGAGGCCACCACGAGATCGAGCAGCTTTTCGGAATCGCTCCCCTCGGCGGCGACCAGGCCCTCCTTGAGCGCCGGACCAAAACCGGCCCAAAACCCGAGGTAGGCCTCGCGCGCATCGCGCTTCATCTCCTCGAGCGTGCCGAGCACCTTCTTCACGAGCTGCTTCCGGATCACCGCGATCTGGCGATCCTTCTGGAGGATCTCGCGGGACACGTTGAGCGAGAGGTCGTGCGCATCGACCACGCCCTTCACGAACCGCAGGTAGGAAGGCATCAGCTCCTTGCACTCGTCCATCACGAACACGCGCTTGACGTAGAGCTGGACGCCGCGCTTCATCTCGGGGCTGAACAGATCGAACGGCGGCTTGCCGGGGAGATAGAGCAGCGCGTACGCCTCGAGGGTGCCCTCGATCTTCACCGGGATCGTGCGCAGCGGATCGTTCCAGTCGTGGGCAACGTGCTTGTAGAACTCCTTGTACTCGTCGTCGGTGACCTCGGCCTTCGGGCGATCCCAGATCGCCTTCATCGAGTTCAGGGTCTGCTCGCCGCGCTTGATCGGATAGGCGACGAAGTCGGAGTACTTCTTGACGATCGAGTCGAGCACGCGGTCGGCGGTGTAGTCGGCCATCCCGTGCTCCTCGTCGGCGGGTTTGAGGTGCAGCGTGATCGTGGTTCCGCCGCGATCGCGCTCCGCGGGCTCGATCGTGTATGTGCCGTCGCCGGTCGAGATCCAGCGGGTCGCGGCCTGCTCGCCCGCCTTGCGGGTCACCAGCTCGATCCGATCGGAGACCATGAACGCGGCATAGAAGCCGACGCCGAACTGCCCGATCAGATCGGGGGACATCGTCTGCCCGGGCGCGGCCTTCGCGGCTGCGAGGAACTCGCGTGTTCCGGACTTCGCGATCGTGCCGATGTTCTTGATCACCTCGTCCCGGGTCATCCCGATCCCGGTGTCGCTGATCGTCAGGGTGCGGGCAGCCGGGTCGGCCGAGAGCTCGATCGCGAGCTCGCCGTCGCCCACCGTGGCGCCGGTCAGCCGCTCGAACCGCAGCTTGTCGAGGGCATCGGAGGCGTTGCTGATCAGCTCGCGGAGGAAGACGTCCTTGTCGGAGTACAGCGAGTGGACCATGAGGTCGAGCAGCTGCTTGACCTCGGCCTGGAATTCATGACGTTCGCTTGCGGGCATCGCAGCCACGGATAAGCCGCCTGGCGCCGCACCGCAAGCCCCCTCAACGCCGAGGCTGGCGGGACTTCACGATCGCCTCGATCTCAGCGCGCTTCTTGCGGAGCTGGTCGAGCCGGCTGGCCACCGCGTCACGCGCCTTCTTGGCGGCCTGCGCACGCTGCGCCGGGTCACCCGAGCGCTGGGCGCGAGTCAGGGTGTCGATCGTCGACGCATCGACCACACCCGAGAGTACGACGGTGGCATCCGACTCGAACCCGCCGGTCAGGCCCGACGGCCCGGTGCCGGTACCGCCGGTGCTCGCGCCCCCGCTCGCGCCACCCGTGGCTTCGGGAGCGGGGCTGCCCTGATCGCTACTGACACCGCCGAACACACCTCGGGCCCCGCCGGTCTGCGCGGCGCGCTGGGGCTGGTCGTCATCGCGCTTGGCGAGGTCGCTCGCGCGATCATGCGCCTTGCGCAGCTTGGCGACCTCGTCGAGGTCCCTGGCCTGGTTCTCGAGTCCGACGACCTGTCGTGACAGCTCCGCCTCGCTATCGCGAAGCGCCGCGGCCTGCTGCTCGAGCTCCTCGGGATCCGCGAGCGGATCGACCTCGAGATCGGGGAGGACGATGCGGTGGAGCTTGTGGTCGGCGACCTGCGGCACGAGCAACGCGCGCAGCTTCGCGAGCTCCGTGACACGCTGGGCAACCGGGCGGTTCGCCAGCTCGGCATCGATCGCGACCACCAGCGTGCGGCGAGCCGCGGCGAGCGCCGTGTTCGCACGCGCCAGCTCGCCGGTCGCGGCCCCGAGCTTGGTCGCGGTGTCATTCGCGACAGCGAGGCTATCGCGCAGCTCGCGATCGCGGCGCCACGAGGCGCGCTGCTTCTTCAGCCGATCGATCGCCTCGAGCTCGTCGGCATAGCGATTCGCGAGCTGCGTGCGCTGCGCCGACAGCTGGGACACCTTGCGCTCCAGCACGCTCGCATCGGCCTGCGCGCGCGACGTGGCGGGGGCGGGCTGGGCCATGGCAACGCCGGTGGCCGAAGCCACCGCGAGCACGAGCGCCAGAAACCACCGGGACATTCGACGGGGGAGTAGCACCCCGTGTGCCACGTACAAGTCCCTGATCCAAGGCGGGTAAGTCACCGCTTACCCCCTGAAAGTGTGTCGTCAGCTGCCGTCACTCTCAGATTCCTGAGGGTGGGCGTCCGAGAGCCGGAGGACGAGGTAGCGGAGCGCGGCCGTGACCATGGCCCCGACGACCGCCAGCGGATCGCCCTCGGGGCGTTCCCAGACCAGGTAGTCGCGCCCGGTCGCGTCGACCACCGCGTGGTACCGGAGTCGGCGCAGGCGATAGCCGCCGGGCAGCTCGAGCACGTCGCCGACCAGCGCGATGGTGTCCTCGAGCTCGCGGCCGTAGCGGGTCATCACGCGATCGATCGCCGCGATCGACAGCTCACCAGTGGTGCCATCATCGTCGCGGATCCGGAGCTTGTCGCCGCTCACGATCGCGTGCGTGCGCGCATGCGTGCCATCGGCCAGGATCCGCTCGTCGAGCAACAACACGCCCGGCATCCTACGCCCCACGCGACTTGCGCGGCCGCGGATCAGCGGAGAAAGTGGAAGCCATGTCGCGCGCCGCTGTTTGTGCCCTGGCCGTGGTGGCAGCGTGCGGGGGTCCTCAGCTGAAGGAGCACGTCGCGGACCTCGGAAAGCAGCTCCCGGCGACGCTCGAGGCCGACCGGCCCAAGGAGGGTGACCCGCGCACCGTGAAGGTCCGGATCTACGCCGATGCCGCGTTCCGCGCGCAGCCGAAGTGGAAGGAGGAGATCACCGAGCAGGTCGACTACGCGAGCCAGCTGTTGACCCCGCTGGTCGGCGTGCGGTTGACCGTCGAGAAGCTCGCCGAGTGGGCGCGCGAGGGCGATCCCCACGAGGCGCTGCGTCAGCTCGCCGAGCTCGACCAGGGCACGGATGCGAGCTGGGTGATCGGCTACATCGCCGCCGGCGACCTGGCGACCAAGGCGATGACCGAGCTCGGGGACGCGCAGCCGCTCGGGCATCACCTCGTGGTCCGCGGCTGGGCCGAGAAGCCGGAGACCGAGGCGCTCGCCGCCAAGCTCCCGGACTTGAAGGACGCGGAGCGCGCCGAGGCGATCGCCGCGCACAAGCGGCACAAGCAGACCGTCGTCCTCTTGCACATGCTCGCCACTACGCTCGGCGCGATCGCGGAGACCGATCCGAGCTGGATCCAGAACCCGACGTACGGCTCGAAGCAATCCGGGTTCTCGGAGCGCAATCGCGAATTGATCCAGCTCGCGATCGACCAGCGCGTCACTGGCGGCAGCGACCAGGTGATCGCGAAGCAGCTGCTCGAGGCGATCGAGAAGTCCGAGTGGGGCGGCTGGATCGCGCCGGATCGAGAGCTGGTGGTGAACCGGCTGCGCAACGTCATCGATGCGGGCAAGGCCGGCAAGACCGCGACCGACATTCCGCTGGCCGCGTATGACCAGATCACGCGGATCAAGGAGCTCGCTCGCCAGGGCAAGCTCGACGACGCGATGGCCGAGCTCGACAACGTGGTGGCCGCGTATCCGGGCAACGGCGCGCTCACTCAGCTCAAGTGCGAGCTGCTGCTCGCCGGCAAGGGCGGCGTCAAGGATCCAAAGACCCGCGCCGCGTGCGCCCGCGTCAGCGAGCTCGCGCCGGGCGATCCGAACCCGCACATCGCGATCGGCGAGGCGCTGCTGCGTGCCGGCGATGTCAAGGGCGCGCGCGCCGAGCTCGCGCAGGCCGAGGACAAGATCGCCAACCTGCCCGCGGGTGCCGACGTCGCGTGGCGCAAGCTGATCACGCTGTATCGCGACATGGGCGCGCTGACCTGGACCGAGCAGGCGATCGCCCGGGCCAGGCTCGACCAGGATCCGATCGCGATCTCGCTCGCGCAGACCCGCAACCGCTACGGCGTGCCGCGTGGCACCAGGCTCGTCGCGCCCGAGCAGGAGGCCGCGCTCGTCGCCGCGGTGAAGAGCGCGCAGAAGCTCACGTACGAGAAGAACTACCGCGAGGCGGAGAGCTCGCTTGCCACGGCCGAGAGATCCTGGCCCGGCGCACCCGGTCTCGCGGCTGCGCGCTGCGAGCTCGCGTACTACCAGGCCCGGTTCGATGTGGCGAAGGCGTCGTGCGCGAAGTCGCTCGCGACCTACCCCGACGAGTCGTGGGCGCTGTACTTCTCGGGCATCCTCGCGCTGCGCGATGCGAGCGGCACGCGAGCCGGCATCGAGCAGCTGAAGAAAGCGATCGCGGTCGATCCCGATCTCGGCCAGGCGTGGCGAACGCTCGCCAAGGCGTACAGCCGCACCAAGGACCGGGCCGCGCTCGACAAGCTCGCCGCCGAGTACCAGGCCAAGTTCGGTCAGGCGCTGCCGCGCTAGCGTTCGCAGTCCGGACGTGCGCCGGTCATGTGGGTCGCCGCGCCGGCTCCGCGCTCGTGTTCCGGATCAGCGCAGCCAAGAACCCACGAGACCCAAGCAAGGCGGTCGCGATCCAGTTTCGAGCCTCGCTGGATCGCAAACGCGTCGTGCGGTCTCGACGGGTCTCCGTCACGGATCGAAGACCCTCCGCGTGGGTGCGTGGGTACCTCCGGTTTCTCGGCTTCGAATGAGAACCGCGCCGAGCGAGTGGACGGCCCGCGGCACGTAGCGACCACCATCAGAACAGGTGGAAGTGCAGCCGGTAGGCGACGTCGAGCGAGACGAACGACGCGCCGTCGTTGCACATCTGCTCGGCGCAGCGCGCCGTACATCGGATGCGCGCGCCGAGCACCGTGCCGACGCCGCGATAGGTCTCCTCGACGACGTCGTCGGAGCCGGCGAGCACGAACAGCGACGCCGCGAACGCGCCGGTGTACAGGCTGTAGCGCGGGCGGCGAATCACCTCCACGTTGAGGTGCACGCTGCCCGACATCGCCATCGCGAATAGCGCACCCATGATCTCGCCCTCCACGAGCAGCACGACCCGACCCACCCGAACGCCAAGACCGATCCCGCCCGCGGCCACGCCGACGCCGACGTGGAGATCGAGGTTCGGCGTGGTGTGCGTGCGCTCGTCGCGAATCGAACCTCGCTAGGTGTGCCGCGGGTACTCGGCAGGGATTGAACTGCACGTATACTGGCCTCGTCGTGAGCTTCCTGCGCCGCATGTTCTCCGCCGACTACCGCGCGGCGGTGTCCGCCGAGGCCGCGGGCAACGTCGACCTCGCGGCCGAGCGCTATGCCCTGGCGGGAGAGCATGGCGCCGCGGTGCGGATGCACCTGGCGCGCGCCGCCCGGGCCGGGTCCCGCACCGCCGAGCTCGGTGCGCTGCGCGATGCGATGCGCTGGGCGGGAGAGGATCCCACGCTTCAGAGGCAGGCCGCCGCCGCACTCGGCAAGGCGCTGTGGGAGGCGATCAAGGCGGAGGGCATCGCCACCGAGCGCGATCGCGCCAAGGTCCGCGAGGCCTCCGAGCTGCTGGTGACCGGCGACGATCACGCGCTCGCCGGCGAAGCGCTCGAGGCAATCGGGGATCACCTGGGCGCGGCGAATGCGTACTCGCTCGGTGGCCTGGTCGAGAGGATGGAGGGCGCGCTGGCCACGGATGACGCCCACAACAGCCGTGCACGCGAGGAAGCGGACGCACACGCCGACTATCTGACCGCGATGCGAGTGGGCCGCCGTGACGAGGCTCGTGCCGAGCTGGTGCGCGCGGTCGCCGCGACGGCGGCCGCCGGCGAATATCGCCGGTTGCTCGACGCGCTTGATACCGCGCTGATCACCGCCGGCAAGGTCGAGATCAAGCGCCGCGGCAAGCCGCTGATCGTCGCGTGCGTCGCGGAGAAGCTCGTGCTCGGGCGCGACGTGCTCTGCGACCTGACGCTGCGCGCTGGCGGCGTGTCCCGGCAGCACGCGGAGATCGAGCGCACCACCGAGGGCTTCCTGCTCCGCGATCTTGATTCGCGCAACGGCACCACGGTCAGCGGGTTGCCGCTCGCCGGGCGCGTCCCGCTCGCAGGCACCGGCACGTTCGGCCTCGGCGACGAGTGCAAGATCGACTACGAGCTCGCCGACAAGGTGCTGATCCTGCGCTGCACCAGCAGCCTCGATCGCGGCGTGGTGTTGATCGCGGGGGACGAGGGTCAACGCCTCGACCTGATGCCGATCGGCTGCGGCCTCGATCTCGTGTTCCGGCGTGGCCGCCCGCTGCTCGGCCGCGGCTCGTGCGCCGGCGTGATGTTCAACGACGAGCCGCTCGGCGATGTTCGCGTGCAGCTGATCCGTGGTGACCGCTTGCTCGCCGCTGGCGACGAGATCGATATCGGCTGACATGGCGAGCTGGTGGCAACGTTTGATCGGCAAGCAGCCGGACCCGCCCGCGGTCACGGCGACCGTGGCGCCGGAGCCGCGCCATCTCGCGAGCGAGGAGGAGGTGTTCCTGACCGCGTTGGTCGCCGATCTCGCGGAGGGTAAGCGGCGCACCGAGGTCGGCAGCCCCGACGTGCGCAAGCGGCTCGAGACGATGTGGACGTCGGGTCACGAGCGGCTCGCGATCGAGTGGATGGAGAAGCTGCTGAGCGTTCCCGAGGTACCGCGCGAGGTCCTCGCACCGCTCCGCTCGGTGCTCGTCGAGCGGCTGGAGCAGCGCGGCGAGCTCGATACCGCGATCCCACACCTCGAGGAGCTCTGCGCCGAGGAGCCGTTCGCGCTTCGCGCCCATTACCTGCTCGCCGAGGACGCTCGCAAGCGGGGCGACCACGAGCGCGCGCTGCGACATTACGAAGCGGTGCTCGGGCGCGATGTGGATTACCCGAACGTCCGCGTCCGCGTCGAGCGGATCCGCCAGATCGCCGGCCGCTCCGCGCCGGTCGCGGGCGAGACGATCGCAGCAGGTGATGTGGCCGGCGTGCAGGCGGGTATGCGCTATCGCCTGGTCCGCGAGCTCGGGCGCGGCGCCACCGGCGTGGTCTACCTGGCGCGCGATGCCGAGCTCGATCGCGACGTCGCGGTCAAGCTGCTCCACCCGCACCTCGCGGGCACCGAGCGCGCTGATGCTCTCGCCCGGTTCTTTCACGAAGCGCGCGTGATGGCGTCACTGCGGCACCCGAACGTCGTTGCGGTGCTCGACATGGACGAGGCCTCGCGCCGGATCGTGATGGAGCTCGCAGCTGGCGGAACGCTGAAGGATGTGCTGCGCGAGCGTGGGCCACGGCCGCTGCGTCGCGCGATCGAACGCCACGGTCAGGTGCTGTCCGCCCTCGCAGCCGCGCACCGCCGCGGCATCATCCACTGCGACCTCAAGCCGGCCAACCTGATGTTCCGCCGTGATGTCGATCTCCCGGGCGTCGAGGTCATGCTGGGGGACTTCGGCGTGGCGCACCTTCCAGATGCCAGCGGTCAGACCCGCGCCGGCTCCGACCGCGCGGAGGCCGTCGGCACGCTCGCGTACATGGCCCCCGAGCAGCGCCGCGGTGAGCTGTCGCCCGCGGTCGACATCTACGCCGCGGCGGTGGTGCTGTTCGAGAACATCACCGCGCGCACGCCGTGGCAGCGCGCGCTGATGTCGGGTGTACGCAAGGATGACGACTTCCGCCTACCGGATTCGGTCCTCACCACCGTGACGAAGCCGCTCGCCGAGGAAGTCCAGGACCACCTCTACCGTCTGGGCAGCGTGGACCCGGCGAAGCGGCCCACCACGCTCCAGGCCCTGGCAGAGTCGCAGCGGCTGCGCGAGCGGTTGATCGCCAGCGACGCGCGGTAGCAGCAGCACCGCTGAATCGACGTCGGCGACCAGCCGCTCAGTCGTCCTTGACCGGTGTCGCCTTCAGCGCGGCCTTGCCATCCTTCACGTAGACCGTGAACCGGACCTCCTTGCATCCGGTCTTCGCCATCAGATCCTCGCGGTTCTTCGAGAGCTTCTCGGAGAACTTCGCGTAGGTCAGACCGGAGGTCGCCTCACCGCAGCTGTTCTTCACCGATAGAAACTGGTCGTACACCGACTTGAAGTACGGATCGACGTTGCCGTTCGAACCGGCATCGATCGCCGTCACCGGCGCGCTACCGAGGATGTCATCGTCGAGTGAATCGCCCAGCGACAGCGGCGCCGGAGACGTGAAGGCCGGCGGCGGGGTCGAGAGCGCGGTCGGCGACGTCGGTGCGGTTGCTGGGCGCTGCAGCGGAGGCGGCGTGGCCCCGCGCGGGAAGGCCGGCGGTGTGGGACGCGCGGCGGCCGGTGCATGACCCGGACCCGGATCGTGGAACCGGAAGTCCGAGGGAGGTGGCGCCACGGCCGGTGCAGGTCCACCCGGCCGCACGGGCGGCAGCGCGGTGGCGAGGAGATCGATGGTGCCGAGGCTGCCTTCTGGCGCAGGGCCGAGCAGCTGATCGAGATCCTTCTTCGCCGTCTTGGCCTCGCGGCCGAGCTTGTCGATGTTGATATTCACGCTGCGCGCGATCGAACCGAACTTGCCCGGGTGCTCGTCCTCGCCGAGCCGCTCCTTCTCTCCCTTCGCGAGCTTCACGGCATCCGCGGCGAGCCGCTTCAGCGGACGATCGGACTCGATGAACATCAGGCCGATGCCAACGGCGAGGATCACGAGGAACGCGCCGCCGACGATCGGCCACGGGAAGCTACCGAAGCCGAGGTCACTCTGGGTGACCGCCTTGAGAGTTCCGGAAAAGCCAACGGCCGCCGGACGCTTGATGAACACCGAGTAGAACGCACCCTTGTTGGCAGCTTCGCCGGGCAATCGCGCCACTACGGCGGTGTAGTCCTCCTTGCCCGTCGAGATCTCGATCGGCTTCTGCGCCTGGCAGTCCTGGCTGTGATCCGAACCGCCGGACAGCTTGTTGACTGCGTCGAGCAGCGGCGCATGGTCGAGCGACAGCGTCTTGCTGCTCGCGACATCGTCCTTGCCGAGGTGGAACCCGACGTCGACGTTGAGCGAGCTCACGAGCTTGGTCGCGAGTGCGTTGGTGACCTGGTGGCCAAGGACGATCGCGCCGACATAGGCGACCGGCGGATCGCGCTTGATCACCGGAGCCGCGGATACGAAGTACATCGTGCCGTTCTGCGTCCACAGATCGTCGCGCAGGTACCCGGCGAGCGCGTCATCGACGATCGGTCGACCCGCGGCGATATCGCCGAAATCCTTGTCGTCGAGCCGCACCCGCGCGACCACCCGGCCGCGCCGATCGATCAGCATCGCGAAGTCGGGCTTGCGACTGCCTTGGATGGTCTTCATCACCGCATCGCCGACGTCGCGCACCTGCTTCATGCGCGCCTCATCGATGGTCGCCGCGCCCGATGCTCCTTCGAGCGCTGTCACGATCTCCTGCGTGCGAGCAAACGCGCCGGCGAGCTCGACGCGATTGCGCGCATCGTCGCCGAGCAGGATGTCGATCACGCCGCACGCGACGACCAGGCGCTGCTGCTCCTCTGCGACCAGCGTGCGCTGCGCGGGACGCGGCAGGACGAGCGCGACGGTGAGCGCGACGGCAGCGACCAGCGCCACCAGAAAGAACCAGATCTTCGCTAGGAACACGGGTGACTCACTTCTTCCCGGCGGGGAACGCGGGGACCTTCGGGTTCACCTCGGTCTTGCCCTTCCTCTCGACGTTGACGTCGGTGACGACATCGAGCCAGGCATCCTTGTAGAAGATCTTCAGCTTGTAGCTCCCCTCGGGAACGTCGACGAACTCGAACTTGCCGCTGTCGTCGACATTCGAGACGAACGGCGTGTTGACGACGACCACCTTGCCCTTGAGGTGCGGGGCGTCCGCGTCCCCGATCGTGTAGACCTTGACCTCGTTCACGCGGAACGACTTCGGTCCGGTCGGGTTGATCGGCCCCGCGGGCACGAGCTTCGGATCCTCGGCAGCTGCGAGCGTGCGCGCGGTCCTCGAGGTGTTCTTGATCACCACCTCGGCCCCGACCGGGGCACCGATCACGGGACGCGAGAATGACTCGCCCACGAGGTCCCAGCTGACCTGGCCCGGCGACCCCGGCTTCTCGGCGCCTTCCAAGGCGACGATCATGTACGGGGTCACGAGCACGCCGCGCGCGGGAGCAAGCGGGTTCTCGGTCCGGTCGAGGAACCCGCGGGTGGTCGCCGGGGACCGCTCCGGGGCGGGTGGCAGATCGAGCTTGCCGACCACCGGCCCGGCGAGCAGCTCGCCAGGCGCGGCGAGCGACGCAAACACCACGAGACACAGGCGGAATGGCAGCGACATGAACCGACAAATCGTACGGTCGGCACGCTCCCGGCCGCAACCGGCGCCGCCTCCGATCGATAGGGAGTGCATGACCTCCCTGGAACGGTTCGGCCCCCTCCCCGCCGCCATCGCCCTCGCAACCGGGATCGCGAGCGCTCCCGCGCTCGATACCCTCGGAATCCCTCCGCCACTCCGCTGGGCGATCGCGGTCATGCTCGTCCTGGGGGCCCGCAGGCTCCCCGCCCTCGCGATCGTCGCGGTGGTGGTCGCGGGTGCTGCCCGCGGGGCCGCGTCCCCCGCCGTCCTTCCCGCTGACGTGGTCGCGGATGATCGGATCGACGACCGGATCGCCGGCATCGTCGAGGGTCCGGTGGTCCGGACGGTCCGCGGCTCGGGTGCTCAGCTCGGCCCGGTGTGGGTGTGGGCGGACGAGCTGCTGGTGCCCGGCGACCGGATCGCAGCGACCGGACTCGTCAGGTCGGGACGCGATCGCCCCGAGCTCTCGGCGAACCGGATCGTGCACCTCGGCGAGCAGCCCGGTGTCGTCGCGTGGGCGTGGCGGTCAGCCGCCGCGCTCCAGGCCGCTGCGGTGGCGCGGATCGAAGACGCTGGGGGTGATCCGGTGGCGCGCGCTGCCTTGCGCGGCATCGTGATCGGCGATCGCAGCGCGGTCCCCGCCGTGCTCGATGATCGGTGGCGGTCGGTCGGCATCTACCACGTGCTCTCGGTCAGCGGCCTGCACCTCGCGGTGGTCGCCGGGCTGGTGTTCGCGCTCTCGCGGCGCGCGCTCGCGGCCTCGCCGTGGGGCGGCAGGATTCACCCCGCGCGGTGGGCCGCTCCGCCCTCGCTGGTGTTCGCGATCGGCTACACGCTGGTCACCGGAGCGCAGCTCGCCACCGTGCGCGCGCTGATCGTGATCGCGCTCGTCCTGACCGGCGCGATGCTCGATCGCCCGGTTCGACTGCTCGATGCACTCGGCATCGCCGCGCTGCTCGTGCTCGTGTGGAGGCCGGCGGATCTGCTCGATCCCTCGTTCCAGCTCTCGTTCGTCGCGGCCCTGACGCTCGCGCTGCGCCCACCGCTGCGCCGGGATGGATCGCGGATCGTGCGCTGGCTGGTCGCGGGCGTGACCACCTCGGGCTGGATCGCGCTGACCACGGCACCGATCACGGCGCTGCATTTCCAGCAGGTGAGCGCCGGGGGCGTGATCGGCAACCTCGTCCTGACGCCGCTCCTCGAGCTGATCGCGTTGCCGCTGGCACTGGCGGGCGTGGTCCTCGGTCCGTTCGGTGGCCCCCTGATCCGGATCGCGAGCTGGCTGGTCACGCTGGTCGACGGCGCCGCCGGTGCGCTCGCGCAGGTCACGCCGGTCGGCCACATCGCGGTCGCCACCGCCGGTGCGATGTGCGTGATCGTCGTGCTGTCACTGTGGTGCGCCTCGCGCTCGCAGCGAACGATGCGCGATCTGGTCCTGTGGGCGGCGTTGTGTCTGGCGTGGAGCGTCTCGCGGACCCCGCCCGATCCGGGGACCCTACGGGTGACGTTCGTCGACGTCGGCCAGGGCGATGGCGCGATCATCGAGCTGCCCGACGGCGCGGTGTGGCTGATCGATGCCGGCGGCAACGCGAGCTCGCACGAGCTGGCCACCGCGGCCGCGCCCGGGGCTGCGATCACCCGCCTGCTCGCGGCTTACGGTCACGATCGGATCGATCTCGCGATCCTCTCGCACCCACACCCCGACCACTACCTGGGGCTCGCGGCGATCGGCGTTCCGATCGTCGAGCTGTGGACCGCAGCCGAACCGGAGGCGGCAGCGCCTGCACACCCGGGTGGCGTGCCGAGCTTTCGCGACATCGCGCAGCAGCTCGCCGCGCGCGGGACCCGGATCGTGCATCCGCCGCTCGGCGTCGCCCGTGCGCAGGCCGGGGTGACGCTCGAGGTGCTCGCTCCGAGATTCCAGGCGGCCGAGGGCGGACCGGTGATCGAGGCCGCCGATCCGGTGCGGACGGTCAACGACAACTCGCTCGTGATCGCGATCGAGCTCCACGGGCGGACGCTGCTGTTCGTCGGCGATGTCGAGCGCGAAGGCGAGGATGGCCTGGTCGCCGCCGGCCTCGGCCGCGCCGATGTCGTCAAGGTCCCGCATCACGGGAGCCCGACCTCTTCCTCGGCGGGTCTGATCGCGGCGACGCGGCCCTCGCTCGCGGTGATCTCGTGTGGCCGCGCCAACGCGTTCGGGTTCCCTTCGCCGGCTGTGGTCGCGCGCTGGGAGGCTGCCGGCGCGCGCGTCGCTCGCACGGACCACGCAGGATCGATCATCGTCGTCGTCGATGCGGCGGGTGGCCTCGCGGTGGAATAGGGATTGTGCTTCAATGATCGCGTGGGTACCCCGGCGCGCGACCGCGAAGCCATCGAGCTGGCCGTGGCGAACGGGAGCGACCAGCTCAAGCAGGGACGGCTTGATCTCGCACAGGCCTCGTTCCGCGAGGCGCTCGCCGGAGATCCAGCCAATCCGCGGATCCTGGCGCTGCTCGGGCTCGCGTATTTTCGCGGCCAGCAGCTCGCCGAGGCGCGCCCGATCTACGAGCAGCTCGTGGAGCTCGCCCCCGCCGACGCGTCGCACCGGCTGAACCTCGGCCTGGTCTATCTGAAGGCCAACGAGCACGACAAGGCGATCACCTCGCTCGAGGCGAGTCGCGCGCTCGATCCGAGTCAGGGTCGCGCGGTGAACTACCTCGGCCTCGCGTACGCCCGCGCAGGTCGGTATGCCGAGGCGTATCGCTCGTTTTTGATCGCAGGTCAGAACGAGCTCGCGATCGAGATCGAGTCGAACCTGACGACGTCCGAGCGCGACGGCATCCACGCCCAGCTCGGGCGCACACCGCAGGGCCCCACCGGATCGTCGGCCGGCATCGCCGTGCCGCGCACCACCACGCCACAGCCCTCGGTGGCGCGCACCGTGACGCCGCAGCCGGCAATCGCTCCGACCGAAACTCCCGAGCCGCGCACCAGGCCGCCGAGTGCGCCGCCGCGCAAGTCCCAGGAGATCGCCGCGGCTCGGGACGTCGAGGAGCAGCTCTCGCACCCCGAGATCGTGATCGAGAAGCTCGCGGCTCACCACAAGCTCGGCATCACGATGATCCCGGCACGGTCGGGCGCGAGCGTGGTCCATGCCCCGGCCGCGCCGCAGCCGCCGAGCAGCGAGCCGCTGAAGATGTCGGAGTCGATGCAGTTCGTCCTCCCCAAGGAGGAGGCGGTGCAGCCGGTCGCGGGAGTCTCGATGATCTCCCGTGCGGTCGCAGTGGCGCAGCCGTCGCAGGCTGCGAGCGCGGCGCCGCGCACCGCATCCGGTGGGACCCCGCCCCGCCCGCTCGCCGAGCTCGCCACCGACGAGCTGCTGCGCCCCGATGATGGCAAGGAGCCGTTCGAGATCAGCTCGAGCGGTGCGCTGATCATCCGCGTCACCGATCGCGTGCTGACGCGGCTCGATGGTGTTCACGTCACCGGCGGCGATCTGCACTACGAGATCGCGACCCGGCGGTCGCGCGGCCACGCCACCGATCAGCGCTTCGACTACGGCGGCACCCCGCTGCACGTGGTGAGTGGTCACGGCTACCTGGTGGCCGTGCCGGGCAAGCTGGTGTTCAGCGCCGTTACGCTCGATGACGACATCCTCTATCTGCGCGAGGATCTCGTGTTCGCGTTCGAGACGTCGCTGCGCTGGGAGAGCGGCAACGTCCCCGGTCTTCGCGGCAAGCTGCCGGTGGTTCAGTTCCGCGGCGACGGTGCGCTCGCGGTGCGGCTCGCCCGCCCGCTCGTCCGCGTGAAGCTTCCGCCATCCGGCGTGGTGTTCGTGGATGCCGACCGGCTCGCCGGCTGGATCGGCCGCGTGATCCCGCGCGCCGTGGTGCCTCCGGTCGGCGGTCCGATGGGGGCGATGTGCGTGGAGTGCACGGGCGAGGGCATCGTGCTCGTCGAGCCGAAGGCGGATCATGAACCGAACATCGTCTCGGTGATCGACGTGCCCTCGATGCCCGTCGTCGTACGTGCACCGACCAAGCTACCTCCGCCGCGCGCTGGAACGCCGGTCACCCCACCGGGGCCCGAGCCCGGCGCGCCTGACGACGATCTGAACTTCGACGACGTGAAGGGCGACGATCCTGCCGCGCCGCCGGGTGAATCCACGGAAGCGGCGATCGACGCGCTCAGCAAGCTCGACGAGATGTGAGCCGATGGCGATGACTCCGCTGCAGGGTGCAGCCCGGCTCGCCGGCCGGCGCGGCCGCGTGCTGCTCCACGCGGCGCGCGACGACGACGGGCTCGGGCGCTGGTCGTTCGCCGCGATCGAACCGCGCGCGACGCTGATCGCTCGCGGACGCTCGCTGGTGATCCTCGATGCGAACGGCCGGGCGACCCGCCGGTTCACCGCGGATCCGTTCGATACGGCCGAGACCTTCCTCGCCGAGCACGGCTGTACGTTCACGCCGTCGACCGGTGCAGCCCCGATCCCGCGTGTGATCGGCTACTTCGGCTACGACCTGGCGCGCGTGATCGAGGAGCTACCCGGCGGCCCCGATGTCGGCTCGGATACGCCGGATCTGTGGCTCGGCGCCTACGGTGCCGTGGCGCGCTGGGGAGCTACTGGCGCGCCGGAGGTGGTCGGCGATGATCCAGCTGCGTGTGCGCAGCTCTCCGCGGCGCTCGCCGGCACGCCGCGACCGACCTTGGCTCCGAGCCTCGGCGAGCTGATCGCGGACGACCCGCCGGATCATCACATCGCGAGGGTCGAGAGGATTCGCGACTACCTCGCCGCGGGCGATGTCTACCAGGTCAACCTCGCGCGCCGGCTCGTTGCACGGATCCACGCGCCCGGCGATGCGCTCGCCGTGTATGCAGCGCTCGAGCGCGTTGCGCCCGCGCCGTATGGTGCGTTGATCGAGGCCGATGGTGTGACGCTGATCTCCGGATCGCCCGAGCGGTTCCTAGCGCGGGTCGGCGATCGGATCGAGACCCGGCCGATCAAGGGCACGGTGCGCCGCACGCCGGGAACCGATGCCGGGGCCAGCGAGCTCGCCGCGAGCGCGAAAGATGCCGCCGAGCACCTGATGATCGTGGACCTCGAGCGCAATGACCTCGGCCGGATCGCCGAGACCGGATCGGTCGCCGTCGACGAGCTCGGCTACGTGGTCGAGCTGCCGGCGCTCTACCACAAGGTCTCGCGGGTCAGCGCGCGACCACGTGCTGGCATCGGATACGCGCAGCTGCTACGCGCGATGTTCCCGGGTGGCTCGATCACCGGGGCGCCGAAGGTCCGCGCGATGCAGCTGATCGACGAGCTCGAACCAGCGCGCCGCGGTCCATACTGCGGAGCACTCGGCTACTTCGGCGCGGACGGTGGCTTCGATCTCGCGATCGCGATCCGGATCGGGGTGATCATCAGCAACGAGCTGCGCGTGCACGTCGGCGGCGGGATCGTCGCGGATTCGGATCCGGCGGCCGAGCTCGTGGAGACCGAGACCAAGGCGCTCGGCTGGGTCGCCGCGATCGAAGCGCTGCGCGAGTTACGGGATCGCCCGCGGTAGCGTGTGCGAAGGTCTCAGATCGGGACGACCAGGAACGTGACGCCACCATCCTCGACGGTGGTCGGCACCGTGCTCGTGGTGCCGGCGACATCGAGCGTCAGATTCGCGTTGCCCGCGGGAACGCCGGGGATCCAGATCACGCCCTGCGCGCCGGTGGAGCTCTGATTCCACGTCGACGCGCTGTTGCCATCGTAGAACGTGGCATAGCTCGCCGTCGTGATCCTGCCAGTGACGCCCGGAGCTCCGGCGCCGTTCCTCACCACCCGCGCCACGACCGAGCCCTGACCGGCGTTGAGGATCACGCCATTCGCGAGCCGGAGGTCGTCGTAGATGCGCTGCGGCACGACGGGGATCAGCGGGACCGCCGAGAATGCGCGCCGGGACGGGACCACGCCCGATCCGGACACCCGCCACTCCAGCGTGCTGCCACTCGGCGTCGGGATCGTGAACGTGCCGTCGGCGGCGGTCATCGCCGTCTGCGCACCGAGCTTCACGGTGAGGCCATTCGCGCCTGTCGACGCACAGCTGTCGAGGCTGCGCAGATCCACGAGCAGGCACGCGCGGCCGGCAAACGCGCCGCCGTCACCGAGCGGCGCGTCGACGACCCGCGCATCGCCGCCGCCGGGGGTCACCGACTCGTCATCCCCTCCGCCAGGAAGGACGTGACGGTTGTCATCGCCGCCCGCCTGACAGGCGGTGAGCACGACCAGCGACCAGGCGAGCCTCATGCGGTCACCATACCCCGGGCGCCGGAGATCGCCGAAACATCTTCAGGCGAGCCGGACATTCCCCGAGCTCAACTGGAACCAGGTTTCCTCGGGCCAGCGAGCACTCGCCGAACCTGCTCGCGGCGATCGGTTGCCCGAGATCACATGTCTTTGACGAGACCCGCGGCCTTGGCCTTCGCCTTGGCCTGGTCTTTCCGTGCCTTTTTGAGCAGCTTCTCGCGCTTCCCCTCTTTCTGGATGTCGATGAACATCAGGCCGACTCCGACGACGAGCACGATGTCGGCGACGTTGAACACCGGCCACTCGTGCGTCTGGTAGTGCCAGAGCACGAAGTCGGTGACGACGCCGTAGTAGATGCGGTCGATCAGGTTGCCGACCGCGCCGCCGGCGACGAACGCGAGGGCCCAGTGCAGCACGCGCTGATCGCTGCGCGCTTTCTTGAGCATCCAGACCATCCCGCCGACCGCCGCGATCCCGACGATCGACAGCATCACGCGCGCGAAGCTCTGGCCGCCGAACAGGCCGAACGCCGAACCGGGGTTCATCGACAGCCGCCAGTCCCAGAAGCCGTCGACCACGACCTTGGTCACGCCCCGGCAGTGCCCCGTCATGATGTCGTCCGGGACGACGCAGATTCCTCCCGCACCGCTGCCATGGCCTTCGAGCTTCAGCGCGCCACGCGCCCAGATCTTGGTGACCTGATCCGCGATCAGCGAAAGCACCGAGACGACCGCGAAGATCGTCCACTTCGCGCGGTCGCTGCCGCTGGGTGCCGCCGTCGCCGTCGTCTCGGACTCGGGCTTGGTGTCGTCGGGCTTGTCTGCCACGGTCAGGCCTTTAACCCGGCAAGCGCGGTGGCGCAACGCTCGCAGACATCCGGCGGGTCCTTGGCGAGCTGATCGTAGTGCTTCCAGCAGCGGTCGCACTTGGGCCCGGCGTGAACGGAGATCGTGACCTCTCCGGAGCTGCCCGCAGTGAGCTCGACCTCCGAGACGATGAACAGGTCGGCGAGCTCGTCGGAGAACGCTCGCAGCGTTGGATCGTTCGCGTCGATCGTCACCTTGGCATCGGACGACTTGCGCTTCTCGGCGCGGAACGGCTCGAGCGCCTTGGTCACCTTCTCGCGCCAGGTCAACAGCTTCGAGAACTCGATCACGAAGTCCGCTGCCGCCGCGGTGTCGCTGGTGGCCGGGAACTGCGCGAGGTGGACGCTGTCGGGGTCGCCCGTGCGCCTGGGCATGTACGTCCAGATGTCCTCGGCCGTGAACGACAGGATCGGCGCAGACAACGTCGCGATCGCACGCAGGCACTCGTAGAGCACGACCTGCGCGGCACGCCGGGTCGGTGCACCGAGCGCGTCGGAGTACAGCCGGTCCTTGGTGACGTCGCCGTAGAGCGCCGACAGATCCACGGTCACGAAGTCGACCAGCAGGCGGTGCACGACGTGCAGCTCGTAGTCCTCGTACGCCTTGCGGGCACGGGCGACGAGGGTGTCGAGCTTCGCGAGCAGGTAGCGATCCACGCCGAGCGTCACGATCGAGCGATCGTGCGCATCGGGATCGAAGTCCTTGAGGTTGCCGAGCAGAAACCGCGCCGTGTTGCGGAGCTTGCGATACCACTCGGCGAGCGTGTCGAGGATCGCCTGCGAGTACGGCATGTCGGTGCGGAACTCGATCGACGCGACCCACAGCCGGAACATCTCGGCGCCATACTTCTTGATGACGCTCTCGGGCTCGATGTAGCTGGTCTTCTTGCCCTCGCGCTTGGCCTTCTCGATCGTGCTCTTCGAGTACGGGATGCCATTCTCGTCGAGCACGAAGCCGTGGGTGATCACCGCGCGATACGGAGCGCGCCCCTTGACGCCGATGCCGGCGAGCAGCGACGAGTGGAACCAGCCCCGGTGCTGATCGGAGCCCTCGAGATACAGATCGATCTCCTTGTGATCGATGCCCTCCTCGCCCGCGCGTGACTCCATCGCGAGCCACGACACGCCGGACTCGAACCAGACATCCACGATGTCCTTCTCGCGCTCGAGCTTGTCGGGACCGGCGCCGCACTTGCCGCACGTCGTGCCGGGCGGCACCAGCTCGCTGACCGAGCGGTTCCACCAGGCATCGGCGCCTTCCTTGTCGAAGATCGCGGCGATGTGCTCCATCGTGTCGGCGTTCGCGTGCTCGGCACCGCACCCGGTGCAGTAGAACGCCGGGATCGGCGTGCCCCACAGCCGCTGGCGCGAGAGCACCCAGTCGGGTCGGTTCTCGATCATCGCGTAGATCCGGTCGTGCCCCCACGGCGGAACCCACTGCGTGCGATCGATCTCGGCGAGCGCGTGCGTGCGGAAGCCCTCGTGGTCCATCTCGATGAACCACTGCGGCGTGGCGCGGAACACGATCGGTTGCTTGCAGCGCCAGCAGTGCTGGTAGCTGTGCTTGATCGAATCGGTCGGCGGATTCAGCAGATATCCGGTCACCGACAGGTGCTGCGAGATGATCGGGTTCGCCTCGCTGGTGCTCTTGCCGGTCAGGTCGATCGGCGCCGCTCCACGCTCGAGGACCACGCCCGCCGTGTAGCGCGCGGCATCGTCGAGCGGCGCGTACGCGGGCAGGTTGTGGGCGATGCCGGTCTTGTAGTCATCCGCGCCGTGACCGGGCGCGGTGTGCACGAGGCCGGTACCCGCCTCGGCGGTCACGTAGTCGGCGAACCACAGCCGCCACGCCGCATCGGCCGGCACCTCGGCGGGCGGCTGGGAGAGGAACGGATGCTGGTAGCGACCGCCCTCGAGCGTGGCCATCCGCGCCGGCGAGATCTCGATCGCATCGACGAGGTCCGCGACCGGATCGCCGCCGATCGCCTTCACGAACGTCTCGGCGAGCTCGCGCGCGACCAGCAGCCGCTCGTGCGGATCCTTGGGGTTCCGGATCGCGAGGTAGGTGAAGCTCGGGTGAGCGACGACCGCGAGGTTCGCCGGCAGCGTCCACGGCGTGGTCGTCCAGATCACGTACGCGAGCCGCTCGCCTTCGAGCCGCTTGTCGTCGTCGAGCCGGCCGCGGTCGACGAGCGGCAGCTTGACGTAGACCGACGGCGAGGTCTTGTCCTTGTATTCGACCTCGGCCTCGGCGAGCGCGGTCTTGTCGATCGGGCACCACGACACCGGCTTCTTGCCGCGATACAAAAAGCCCTTGCGCGCGAACGTGGCGAGCGCGCGCGCGATCGCACCCTCGTAGGTCGCGTCGAGCGTCAGGTACGGGCGGTCCCAGTCCCCGAGCACACCGAGCCGCTTGAACTCGGTGCGCTGGATATCGACGAACTTCATCGCATAGTCGCGGCACGCCTTACGCACCTCGGACGCGCTCATCCCCTTGCGCTTGTCCCCGAGCTCGCGCTCGACGGCCAGCTCGATTGGCAGGCCGTGGGTATCCCAGCCCGGCACGTACGGTGTGCGGAACCCGGTCATCGTGCGCGACTTGACGACGATATCCTTCAGGATCTTGTTGAGGATGTGCCCGTAGTGGATGTGGCCGTTCGAGTACGGCGGGCCATCGTGGAGGATGAACGTCGGCGCTCCGGCGCGCGACTCCTGGATCCTGGCGTAGAGCCGGGACTCGTCCCAGCCCTTCAGGATCTCGGGCTCGCGCGTGGCGAGATCACCGCGCATGGGAAACGGCGTCTCAGGAAGATTGACGGTGTCCTTGTACTTGGACTGGCCCGACGGCATGGGCGCGGACCATACCACGTGCGATCCCGGTGGCTCCCCGCGCGGGCGCGACCGGCGTACGCTGCCCACCATGGCCGAGGAAATCCGACCGCGTGCGGCGTGGGATGAGTACTTCATGAGCATCGCGCAGGTGGTCGCGACGCGATCGACCTGCCCGCGCAAGTATGTGGGCTCGGTGATCGTTCGCGATCGCACCATCCTGTCGACCGGCTACAACGGCTCGATTCGCGGGATGCCCCACTGCTCCGACGTCGGTCACATGATGGAGGAGGGTCACTGCGTCGCGACCATCCACGCCGAGGCCAACGCGATCATCCAGGCCGCGAAGAACGGCGTCCTGATCGATGGCGGGAGCTGTTACGTGACCGCGAGCCCGTGCTGGAACTGCTTCAAGCAGCTCGCGAACGCCGGGATCACCCGAATCTGCTTCGGGGAGTTTTATCGCGACAGCCGGATCTTCGAGATCGCGGCGAAGATCGGGATCGAGCTCGTCCACACGGGATTGCCCGGTGTGAGCCTTCCGGCGCTACCTCCTGCGCCTCCGGAGTGAGCACTGAACACGCGTTGCGATCGTAAAATTTTAGCATGCTCCCATACGTCCGTTTCGTGCACAAAGCGAATTTTGGTCGGGTTTTGTTGAGTTCGCCCCCCCGGCCGGCCTAGGGTCTGAGTCCATGCGACGTAAGGCTTTCCTTCTCGCCGCTGTCCTGACCGCGTTCGTTGGCACTGCCGGCGCCGCGCCCAAGGGCAAGAAGGCCGCCGCACGCGAAGCGACGGCTCAATCCACTCGGCGTGCCCAGAACCAGGGCACCGCCAAGCAGTGCGCGACCCGCGATGGCGGCAAGCGGACGTGCAAGCGGGTCGCGGTGTTCCAGGGCCACAACGCGAGCAAGTCCACGCTCCGCAAGCCCGATGACGAGCTGCAGAAGCCGAGCGGGGACATCTGGCTCCACGCCGAGAATCTCGGAGAAGAGGCGCAGGTCCACATCTACAAGGACGATGGCTCGTTCGACGACGCCGCCCTCGCCAAGCTCGACGACCTGTTCCGCTGCCGCCAGACCGGCGAGGTCCGCGCGGTGCGCCCGGAGCTCTACGAGCAGCTGTCGCGGATCTCCGACCACTTCAGCGGCAAGCGGATCGAGCTGGTCTCGGGCTTCCGGTTCGCGGAACGCAGCTCGAGCCGCCACTTCCACGCCGCGGCGATGGACATCCGGA
>JAYUVX010000393.1:0-10043 GCA_043753855.1 Myxococcales bacterium
CGTCGGCGAGCTCGCTCCAGGTCTCGGTGCGCCGTGCACGCTCATCGAATGTCATCCCGGCGATCGCGCGAGTGCACTGCGCGCTCGCGCTGAACGCGCCCTGCGCTGCGTGCCGGGCACCCTGACCCAGACGCTCGCGGCCACCTCGCGCGTGCTGATCATCGATGACATCCAGCACCTCCGCATCGACGAGGCCACGAGCCTCCTGAGCCCGCTGTTGCTCGGCCCCACCGCGCTCGGTCGTGTGGTCGTGGTTGGCCGCGATCCACTCGCCGCCGCGGTCGGCGCGCAGATCGCCGAGCTCGAGCTCCAGGGCCTCGACCTCGACGCCGCCGGTTCGATGTGGGCGAGCCTCGAGGAGACCTACGGCGAGACCGGTGGGTTCGATGCCGCGTACGCACGCACCCGTGGCCTGCCGCTCGGGCTGCGTCGCGAGTTCGCACGGGCTCGGTTTGGGGCGGGTGCGTGGGACCTCTCGACGCTCGAGCCGCCCGCACGTGCCGCGCTCGAAGCACTCGCGATCCTCCGCGCTCCGGTGGCGCCCGCCGCGATCTCCGCGCTCGCGCCCGGCGTCGATATCGAGGGCGCGCTGGCCAGCCTGGTCGCACGCCAGCTCGCCGATGGCGCCGGCGACGGCCGCATCGTCGTTCACGAGGTCGTTCGTGTCGACGTGCTCGCGCAGATGCAGCACGAAGAGAAGATCCGGCTGTCGAGCGCCGCCGCCGAGCTGATCGCCAGCACCGCCGCTGTCTCCACCGGCCCCCGGCTCGCGTGGCAGGCCGGCGATGATGGTGCGTTCGGCGCGATGGATCAGATCACGCGCGTCCGCGAGGTAGTCTGGCACTGGCTCGCCGCCGGTGACAAGGATCGCGCGGCCGATGTGCTGCTCGCCGACCGCGAGCTCGCCGCCCGGAGTGGTGGTGCCGGTGAGTTCGAGTCCCTGCTAGATGCGCTCGGTGATCGTCCTCGTCGCCGCAATAACTCCCATCATGGCGGCGTCGCCGAGACCGGTGCGGCCGAGCTTGTACGCAGCCAGCTCGACCCGGAGCGAGCCCGTGCCCTCGCCGCGTTGCGCATCGAGATCGCGGTCCGCGGTGGTCGCTACACCGAGGCGTTCGAGCGTGCGAGCTCGTATCCCGGGGCGGTGTCTCCGCACGTCCACGCCGAGCTCACGCTTGCGTCCGGAGATGTCGCCACCGCACGGCGCGCGCTGACCGGGCTGCTCGGAGCGTCCGATCCGAGCGATCGCGCCCGCGCCGTCGCACTGCTGACCGAGCTCGAGCTGCTCGCCGGAAAGCCCGACGTCGCGGCCGCCGCACTCGCCGCCGGCGGGGACTTCGCCGGCGCGGATCCCCTCGCACGTGCACGCATCCACCTCGTGACCGCACGCCTCGACGAGT
This sequence comes from Myxococcales bacterium, assembly GCA_043753855.1. Classification (GTDB taxonomy): domain Bacteria; phylum Myxococcota_A; class Polyangia; order Haliangiales; family Haliangiaceae; genus JABFXX01. The sequence continues at coordinate 1,401 of JAYUVX010000393.1, forward strand.
ACCAGGGCCGGGTCGCCGCGATGCGCAGCGCGCTCGCCCGCGCCCACGGCGCGTGCAAGAGCGTCCCGGTCTGCCTCGAGGCGAGCGAGCTGTCCGCGATCGTCGACGCCCGGCGGGCCGTCGGTCTCGCGCGCGAAGGCCGCCTGGTCGAGGCAGGTACCGCGCTCGACGCCGCCGCTGCGGTCGCGCGCGATCTCGATGCGGTCAGTGTCGCCGACGAGGTGCTCGCTGCTCGCGCCCTGGTCGCGCGCCGCCGCGGTGACAGCACCACCGCCGCCGCGCTGCTCGGTGATGTGGTTCGCGCGCGCCGCGAGCGCGGTGACGAGCTCGGTGCCCTGCGCGCGGAGCTCGATCTCGCGGAGCTCGAGATCGTTCGCGGTCAGCCAGCGCTCGCCGCCGAGCTGGCCAGCGCCGCGCTCGCCTCCAGTGTTCGCCGCGAGCTCGGCCATCTCGCCGCGCGCGGCAGTGCCGTGGTCGCCGCGATCGATCTGCTCGAGCTCCGGCTCGATGCCGCGCTCCCCCGGCTCGAGGAGCTCTACGGTTCGCCCGCACTCGACGCCGCATCGGCCGCCACCGTGGCCGTGCTGCTCGCCACCGCGCGCGCTCACAGCGGTCAGCGCGCTGGCGCCGTCGAGCTCGCCCAGAACGCCGGGGCCGAGGCTCGCGACGAGCTCGATCGCACACTCGCCGGTGCCGAGGTCGCGCTCGCGGCGGGGGATGTCGGCATGGCACTCGAGCTGGCCCGCGACACCGCGGTGCTCGCCGAGCGCTCCCATCGCACCATCGAGCTCGCCTCCGCGCTGGTGATCGTCGCTCGCCTCGAGCTCGCGCGTGGTGATCGCGGCAATGCTCGCGCGGCCGCCACCCGCGCCGCCCGTGAAGCCGCCGCGGCCGGTCTGGTCCGCGCCCGTGTCCATGCGCTGCTCGCGCTGTCCGCACTGGCCCGGGATGATGACGACGCGCCATCCGCGGTGTCCTACGCACGCGATGCGGCCGAGCTCGCGATGATCGCCGGCCTGCCCGTCGAGCGGCTCGTCGCCCATGCGGCGCTCGATGCGATCTCCGGTCACGAGGCGGTCGCCGATCCCTCTGCCCCCAGCGCGGCGACAATGGCCTCGACCGCGATCGAGGGTGCCGCCCGCCTGCTCACCGACCTCGGGCTCACCGCGCAGCGCCCGTTCCGGGTGATCGACGCCGAGGGCGTCCCGAGCGACGTCTCCGACGCCAACCCCGAGGTCCTCCGGCTGGCCGCCCGCGCGCTCGCCGTCGATGGCGTGCGCGAGGTGATCTGGCGTCACGGCGTCGAGCTGGCGGATCTGCGCCGCCGCAGCCTGTTGAAGCGGCTCCTGTTCCTGTTTGCCTCGGCCCCCGGCAAGGTCTACTCGAAGGAGGCGATCGTCCAGGCCGTGTGGAACGTGGAGTACCACCCCCTGCGCCATGACGCCGCCCTGTTCACCAACATCATGCGGATCCGGCGGCTCCTGGGCGAGGATGGGTCGGAAATCATCCGGGTGACCGAAGACGGCTACCGTTTCGTCCCGCCCCGTGATTTCCTCTTTGTCATCCCCCGGTGAAGAAACCGAAGCGAAAACCGACGAAGTCGAGCCCGGCGCGGACGTCCGCGCTGAAACGCGCCACCAAGGCCAAGGCCAGGCCCGCGAAGGCGAGGGCCAAGGCGAAGCCCAAGGCAGCTCCGAAGCGGAAGTTGCCGGCCAAGCGCAAGCGTGCGGCGCCAACGCGCGCCGGCGCCCGCGGATCGAGGTGGGTATCGTTCGTCGAGAAGCACGGCATCGTGATGGCCTCGGCCAAGGGGCCGGTGCCGAGCGTCGCCGAGGCGATCGCGGGCGAGCCGATCATCGGCAGCTGGTGGTCGCATCCGAAGGGTCAGGTGATCTTCGATGCGCTCTCCGAGATCGATGACGACGTCGATATCCGCTGCTTCAAGCTGATCGACGGCAAGGTCACGTTCGTCCATCGCCGGCTGTGGCCCGCCTTGGTGCGGCTCGCGCGCGAGGGCCGGCTGCCCGCCGAACGGGTTGCCAGCGTCCAGCAGGAGCACATGCCGACCGGCGAGCATCGCAACCTCGTCACGGCGTTCCCCGACTGGGTACCGGATGAGATCGCCGCCGCCGCGGACGCGCTGTCGACCGACGACGCGCGCGCGCAGCTCGGCAGCTGGTCGTAGGCACCGCGCCAGCCGAGGTTCGAGCCCGGCGGGGTGTGCCGGCTGTGCCGCAGGTTCCTTGCGGAATAATCACGTCCGGCGACCTGAGTCGCCGGGAGCCGCCGCTCTCGGGCTCTCGAGTCGTGAGCTCAGCGGGCTGAGCGAGACCCGAGAACGGCGTGACGTTCGACTGGGATCACTTGGTCGCGGGAGCGGCGTCCTTCTTCGTCGTCGTCGCCTTCTTCACGTCTTTCTTGGCGGTCGGCTTCTTCGCATCGGTGGCCGGGGCCTTGTCCGTGGTCGGCGCCGCGTCCGTCTTCTTGTCGGTGACGGGCGCATCCTTCTTGGCGTCGGTGGCCGGGGCCTTGGTCTTGGGGGCGTCGGCAGACGCGATCATCGGGGTGGCGAGGGTCGCGACGACGAGGGCGGCACGGAACATGTTGCGCATCAGATCGACTCCTGGAGAATGCCTGGATTGGCGAACCATGCCGTGTGCACCGGATGTACCCGGCACGCGTCGTGATTGTCAGCGGTTGCACGAGCGATCTTCGGGGCGAATGTCCCCAACGGGGCTGAATGCCGCGCGATCGTGCAAGTTGCCTGCACGCGCCGAGATCGCTCGGAGCTCTTGGCAGGCGATCTGCCCGGACGTCAGTTGAGCAGGGTGGGTGGAACCGGCGGTGCGGCCAGCGCCTCGACCTGCGCGGCGATCGCTGCGTCCTCGGCACGCTCGGCCGCGTCCCACTGATCGAGGCGCGCGCGGTTCTGCCGCTTGCGGCGCCAGAACCCGATCACGAGCAAAATCGCGCACAAGATCCACACGAGCAGCCCGAGCAGGCCGATCGGCAGCAGCATGTAGCGGGTGGTGAGATCGCTGCGCCATTCCTCGAACAGCTCGCGGAGCGGTTTGCGGAACGCGGAGCGCGCGGCGGCGTCGAGGTCGCCGGTCTGACCGACCGAGGTGAGGAACTTGCGGAATGGCCAGCGATCGCCGTCGTCGTTGTGGTCCTCGTAGCGCCCGCGCCGGGACAGGAAGCCGACGAAGTCATAGCTCTCCGCGTAGGCGCGATTCGCCGGCATCTCGGCGGCGGGGAACGTTCGATCGAGCTCGTCGAGGGGCACGATGCCGCCGAACCACGCCATGCCGGCGAGCGTCTCGGTGCGCTCCCACGACCACTCGCCCGAGTGCTGGTACGCGAAGCCCTCGTGCAGCCAGTGCGGGGCGCGATCGCCGATCGCCACGCCGAGCGCGATGTGCCCGAGCTCGTGGCGCAGCGTGCCCATCGCATCCACCGCGTGCGCGGCGCGGCGCATCGCCACCGAGATGATACCGAGATCCGGATACGCCACGCCGATCGCCCACTCGGGTGCGCCGCGACCGTTCGGTGCGATCTCCGGGAGGTCGTTCGAGTCGCGGACCAGCCGGACCTCGATGGCGGTGGGGGTCGGCAGATCTACGAGGTCCGCGCTGATCCGGGTCAGCGCCGCTTCGGCACCTTCGGCGAGCACCCGCGCCGTGTCCTCGAGGCCCGGCTCGGCGTACACGGTGACCCGGCCGCGGCTCGCCGCCGGGACGAGGCTCGGTGCCGCCTCGGCGGGATGCAGCCAGGCAACCAGCACGATCCACAGCGCGAGCAGCGTCTTCATGGGTAGTGCAGCTCGACGCGCTGGGTGTTCGACGAGGTGTCGTGGACGTACATGACGCCGACGCCGACCGCGAGGGCGCCGGCGAGCGCCCCGTAGACCCACCATCGCGTCGGCTCGTCTGCCTTGGTCGTGCGCGCGGCGCGGGTCTTCGGATCCTCGACGAGCAACGGCTGATCGGGATCCGGCGAGCGATCGTTCCAGGTCTGCACGCGATCGGTGGTCAACACGACCAGCCGTTCGGCGTCACTGGTGGTTCCGAGGCCGTCCTCGCCACCCAGCCGTCGCGGCGGCTCGGAGCGACCGATCCGGCCCCATGCTTCGAGTGCATCACCGTGGCGGATCAGTGCGACGCGCGCCTTCACCTCGTCGAGCACGACGCCGATCTCCTCGGGAACCGGTAGTGCGCCGTGCCAGCCGGCGATCCGCGTGGCGAGCGCGCGGTTGGCCGATGCCTGATCGACCATCGCCACGGTGACCCGGGTCTGCGTCTTGATCGCGGTGCCGGCGGCCCAGCCGCGCTGAGTTCCCAGGGCAGCGGCGATCAGGTGCTCGCCCGCCGGCAAGAACGTCTTCAGCGGCGATTGGCCGCGCCGCTGGAAGTCGATCCAGATCTCCGCGCCCGGGACCTCGGTCGTGATCTCGATCGGCAGCAGCTCGTGATCGAGCAGCGCATCGACCTCCGGATACTTGGCCCAGATCTCAGGTGGCACGTCGCGGCTACCGCCCGCGATCCGGAGCAGCGACGCTGCGCGCATCGCGCGATCGACATCGCCGCCGCGATCGGCACATAGGAGCACGTAGGTCCACGCGCGCGCGAGCTCGGGGACCGCAACGTGAGCCGCCTGACGAGCGGCTGCGATGCCGATCGCTGTGTGCGCGGCGGTGGTCGCGGCGGCGCAGTCGAGGGCACCGAACGCGCGCTGGGCTTCGGCGATCGCGGCCGCGAGCTGCACCGTGTCCTTGTCCGCGGCCTCGCCGGCGAGCGCATCCTCGATGCCGTCTCCGGTGACGACCTGGAAGCCTCCCGCGATCACCACGGCGGCGATCCGGCGGCGGACCGCACCACCGTCGGCCGGACCGAGGTCGATGACGGCGAGCCGTTCGCGCGTCTTGCGAGGTGCTTCGGGCGCAGCGCTCGCGGGACCCGCCGCCAGCGCGGCGGCGACCGCAAACGCGGCTAGCCGACCAGCTGCTTGAAGTATTCGTTCAACGCCCATACGTCACGCGCGCGCAGGCCGTCGAACTGGATGCCGACGCTCGCCTCGTCGGACCAGCGCACCGTGGCACCGACCTCGATCGGCTCGGGCATCGTGGGCACGACGAAGGCGATGGTGCAGCGCGCTCCCATCGGGTGGCGTTTGGTCTGCGTGATCAACGCGCCGCCGAGCGAGAGATTGACGATGTTGCACTCGAGCGGCGCGCCGGTGAGGGCGAGCTTGCCTGTCAGCGTGACGGCATGGCGGGCGGATGAACGGCGATTGTCGGCCACGATGATGATCCCTCGTGGCCATTGTAAGCGCGTCCATCCCGAAAAGGATGGGTCGGAATCGGCGTTTCGCACCTAGCCAAAGCGGTGGCGCCTGCAGCTTTTCACTGCAGCTTGATGTCGATGTACGCCTTCTTGCGCAACTCTTCGATCCAGGTCGCCGTCTGCTTGTCCATCTCGTGACGGCGCAGCTCGCGACTCAGTTGCTCCTTCATCTCGGGAAACGGCTTGAGATCGGACTTCTTGACCTCGCTAACGAAGAACACGTGCATGCCCTGCGGTCCGGTGACCGGGCCGCGGATGTCGCCCTTCTCCATCGCGAACACGATCGGCTCCCACTCGGGGTTGGCGAGGCTGTTGCGCTGGAACCAGCCGAGCTCGCCGCCGGTCGCCTTCGTCCCGACATCTTCGGACACGTCGGCAGCGACCTTCGCGAACTCCTCGCCGCCCTTGACACGCACCATCGCCTGGGCAGCCCTCTCCTTGGCCTCGGCGAGCTGCTGCTCGGTCGGATGCTCGGGTAGCTTGAACAGCATGTGGGACAGCTTGACGGCACTCACCGAGGCGCTGCGGCGCTGCATCTCGTCGTAGCGGGCCTTGATGTCCTCCTCGGTGACCGTGACCTTGGGCGCGACCAGCTGATTCACCGCGCGGAGGCGGAGCAGCTGGCGGCGGAGATCGGTCTTGTAGTTGCCGAGCGTGTAGCCCTGGGCCGCGAGCACCTGCGCGAGCGCGGCGTCGTCGAGGTTGTTGCTCGACTTGATCTCGTCGAGCGCGGCCTGGACCTCGGTGGACTCGACATCGATCTTCGCGGCCTCCGCGGCCTGGACGATCAGCTCCTCGTTGACCATCTCGTCGAGCACCTGGCTGCGCAGCTTGTCGATCCGGCGCTCACGCTCCTTGGGATCGGCGATCTGCTGCGCCTCGCCGACGACCGGCACCATGCGCGCCTCGAGCTCGCTGCGCAGGACGATCGAATCGTTGATCACGGCGACCACGCGTTCGAAGACGATCTTCTTGCCGGCGTTGGGCGAGGTGGGCTTCTTGTCCACTTCGGGCGCTGCCGCCGCGAGCACGGGGGCAATCACCAGGGCGACGATCAGAAGCTTGCGCACGAACATGGGACTCACGGGGCGGGTGCCGGGTTGCCAGGGAGCGAGGGATCCACGGGAGCGAGCGGAGGTGGGGGTGGGCTGGACGCGCCGCCCATCGGAGGCGGGGTCAGGTCGTGGCCATGGCCATCATCCTGGGTCATCGAGGTGTCGATCCGGACCTTCGCGAGGTTCGCCTCGTTGATCTCGACCTTGGCGCTGGTGCGCAGCTTGTCGACGAAGTCCTTCTGCGCCTTCAGCCGGTTCTCGCGGAACAGCTTGTTGCGGATCGCACCCTTCGCGTCGTCGAACGACTTGGTCAGCGACTTGCGACGGCCGGTCTGCTTCAGCACGTAGAACGTGCCGTTGCCGGCATCGACCACGGGCGAGACATCGCCGGTGTTGATCAGCGCGAACGCGCCCTTCACGACCGGCGCCGCGACTTCCTTGGTCGCCGCATCGAAGTAGCGCAGGTCACCGCCGCGCAACTTGGTGTCCTCGTCGGCGGAGTACTTCATCACCAGATCGCGGAAGCCCTTGTTGGTCTTGCCAGCCTCGCCCTTGGCCTCGAGCGCGACGCGATCCGCTTGCGCGCGATTCTTCAGGATGATCGCGGAGGCGCGGACCTCCTCGGGCTTGACGTACTCGGCGAGGTTGGCGTCGTAGTACGCCTTCATCTCGGCCTCGGGCACGGTCTCCGCCGTGACCTTGGCGTCGAACTCGTCCCGCATCAGCTTCTGGATCATCACCTGCTTCATCGTGCGAACGACCTCGGGATCCTTGTCGAGGCCGCGGCGATAGGCTTCTTTCGCGAGCACCTCGAACCGCACGAGCGAATCGAGGAACTCCTTCTTCTGCTCGAGGGACGTGTAGCGCGCGCGGATGTACGGCGACTGCCGGTTGATCCGCTCCTGGAACTCGCCGAGCGTGATCGTCACGTCATCGATCTTGGCGAGCGGTACCTTGAGCTCCTCGGCGCTCTGCGGCGGCGCGGTTCCGCCACCTGCTGCCTGGCCGGTTGCGGGTTGCGATCCGGAGCTACCATCGATCTTCTTCTGGCAGCCGCCGACCAGCGCACACCAGAGGACGACCGTGAGGGCGACGGCGGTAAACCGAATCATCACAGCAAGTTCACGTAGCACGTGCCAGGGCGTCCAACAAGGCCCGCCTCGCTCCGGCGGCCCCTCCCGGTGACGGGGGCACGATCGAGAACCGGCCATCCGGCAACTTGCGCCAGCCAGCCTGGAGGACGAGCTTGGCCACCGGCGTCGAGTCGGGCAGGGCGATCGCGACCCGGCTCGAGGAGATCTCGAGCGCGAGGACCCCGGCGCCGCGAGCGATCGCCTTCACGCCCATCAGCTCTCCGAGCAGGATGACCTCGCCGGGGGTCGGCCCGTAGCGGTCCGCGATCTCGGTCATCACGGCCTGGAGCTCGTCATCGGTGTCGATCGCCGAGAGCCGCTTGTAGAGCTCGAGTCGCTGGCCGGGATCGGGGACGTAGTCATCGGGGATGAAGCCCGGGGTCTCGATCGAGAGCTCGGGATCGATCTCCGAGTGGATCGGCTTGCCGTCGAGCTCGGCCACGGCGGCGTCGAGCATGCGGACGTACTGATCGAAGCCGACCGCGGCGATCGATCCGGATTGCTTCGCGCCGAGCAGCTCGCCACCGCCGCGGATCTCGAGATCCTGCGAGGCGATCTGGAAACCGGCGCCGAGCTCGGTGAACCGCTGCAGGGTCTCGAGCCTCCGCCGCGCTTCCTCGGTGATGTGCTCGGGCTCGGGCACCAGCAGGTAGCAGTACGCGCGGTCCTTACTGCGGCCGATCCGTCCGCGCAGCTGATAGAGCTGAGCGAGGCCGAACGCGTCGGCCCGCGCGACGAACATCGTGTTGGCGCGCGGGATATCGAGGCCGCTCTCGACGATCGTGGTGGCGACCAGGATGTCGAGCTCGCCGGCTACGAACTGGACCATCACCTTCTCGAGCTGCTCGGCGGTCAGGCTGCCGTGACCGATGCCGATCCTCGCCGTGGGTACCAGGCCCTGGAGGTACTCGGCCCACTCGACGATCGTGCGGTCATCGTCGCGCGGCTTGGTGCGCTTCTGAGGTCGGTCGTTTCCGGGGCGGCCGCGCCCCCTACCGGCAATGCCGGCAGGGTTCCCCCCCGCTGGATTGGGCAGCTTGTCGCTTGGCGCACGCGTGCCGATCTGACCGATCGTCGGCGTGATGAAGAACACCTGGCCACCGCGGCCGATCT
>JAYUVX010000394.1:0-29740 GCA_043753855.1 Myxococcales bacterium
CGAGGAGGAGACGATCCTCGCGGGACGCGCGAAGAACCTCAAGGCGGAGCGCGAACGGCTGACCGAGTTCATCAACCGGTTCCGCGCGCAGGCGAACAAGGCGAAGGCCGTGCAGTCGCGGGTGAAGTTCCTCGAGAAGATGGAGCACGTCGAGACCTACGAGAAGCGCCAGGTGATGCGGTTCTCGTTCCCGCCGACCGATCGCACGGTCGCCGATGTGATCCGCGTCGAGAATCTCAAAAAAGCGTACGGCGATCACATCGTGTTCCCGGGCATCGACCTGACGGTCCGGCGCGGCGAGAAGATCGGCATCATCGGCGTCAACGGCGCCGGCAAGACCACGCTGCTGCGCATGCTCGCCGGCGAGCTGCCCTACGACTCGGGGACCATCAAGGTCGGCAGCGGCGTCAGCGTCGGCTACTACGCGCAGCACCACGCCGATACGCTCGATCTCGGCAGCACGGTGTACGAAGTCGTCCAGCGTGCCTCGCCGGAGACGCCGCCGGCGCGCGTGCGATCGATCCTCGGCGCGTTCATGTTCTCGGGCGACGATACCGACAAGCCGGTCAAGGTCCTCTCCGGTGGAGAGAAGGCCCGCGTCGCGCTCGCGCGGCTGCTGGTCAAGCCGGGAAATCTGATGCTGATGGACGAGCCGACCAACCACCTCGATCTGTCGTCGTCGGAGAGCCTCACCGCATCGCTCGGCACCTACGACGGCACGCTGGTGTTCGTCAGCCACAACCGGTCGCTGGTCCGCGCACTGGCGACCCGGATCTGGAACGTCGAGGACCAGCGGGTCGAGACCTACCCCGGTACGCTCGACGAGTACCTGTACTCGATGGCGCAGCGCCGGCAGGCCGTGGCGGTCGAGGGCAAGGCGACCCAGAAGCGCGATCCCCGCGGTGCCGCGCCCACATCGGCGCCGAAGCCGGTCTCCAGGGAGGCCGAGATGGAGCGAGGCGGGCTCCGCCCGACTCGCGAGGACGACAAGGCCCGCAAGCGCCGCGAGGCCGAGGAGCGGCAGAAGCGCAACTCGAAGCTCGGGCCGCTCGAGAAGCTGGTCGGGCAGCTCGAGGAGCGCGTCGGCGTGCTCGAGGCCGAGCAGAAGGCCCGGTCGGCGGAGCTGGCGGATCCGACCGTGTATGACGATGCCGCACGTCGGAACAAGCTGCTCTCGGACTACCAATCTGCTGCGGACAAGCTCGAGGAGCTGACCGCCCGCTGGGAGAAGGCCATGGCCGAGCTCGAGGTCGCGCGAGCTCAGCTCGCGGCCGCCGGAGACTGACGGCGATCTGGCGGACGGGGTAAGCTCGCTGCCGTGGATCTCAGCGGCCAGACGATCGACGGCAAGTATCAGCTCGTGAAGATCGCTGGAGAGGGTGGCATGGCCACCGTCTACAAGGCGGTGATCCGCGGCGCCGCGGGGTTCCAGCGACCGGTCGCGGTGAAGCACATCCGGCCCGAGTTCCGCGCGCTCAAGAACTACATCGACATGTTCGTCGAGGAGGCGCGCGTCGGGTCGGAGCTCGCCCATCCCAACATCGTCCAGGTCCACGACTTCGTCGGCGAGAATGGCAACTACTACCTGATCATGGAGTGGGTCGAGGGGATCGATCTCGGCGCGTTCATCACCGCACACCGCGAGCAGAACAAGCTCGTTCCGTGGCCGCTGGTCGCCGGCATCGGCATCGGCACGCTGCGCGGCCTGGGGGCAGCGCACGAGCGCGTGGCTCCAGATGGCACGCCGGCGCCGGTGATCCACCGCGATGTCTCGCCGCACAACGTCATGGTCGGCATCAACGGGGTCGTGAAGCTCAGCGACTTCGGCCTCGCGCGCGCGCGTGATCGGATCGCGAGCCTCACGGCGCCAGGCACGGTGAAGGGCAAGCTCAGCTACCTGGCTCCGGAGGTCGCGTTCGGCAAGCCGAACACCGTGCAGTCGGATCTGTTCGGCGTGGGGAATCTGCTATGGGAGGCGCTCACCGGCGAGCGGCTGTTCGACGGCAAGAACGACGTCGAGATCTTCAAGAAGATCCGCGGCTGCGTGGTTCCGCCGATCAGCGATCGCCGCCCCGACGTTCCCGCCGCGCTGCTCGCTGTGATCGACACCGCCCTCGCGGCGGATCCGGCGAACCGCTACGCCAGCGCTGACGAGTTCGCGCACGCGCTCGGCCAGGTGATGAAGCAGGCCGTCGGTGTCAACCCGGCGACCGCGCTCGGTGGCGCCGTGGCCGAGGCGCGCAAGGTGCTCGACGGTGAGCACACCGACGATCAGCCCACGGCCGAGCACGCCGCCGGTGGGCACGACATCGAGTTTTCCAGGCCCGATCTTTCGGTGGAGCCAGTGCCGCTGACGTCGCGGAAGTCGCCGACGAGCTCGGCAATGACCGAGCCGGCGATCAAGCGCCATCCCACGCCGCCGACAATCCCGCCCGAGAAGAAGAAGCTGTAAACGCCGTCACAGACGCCGAGCTCTGCTTTTCCGCCGCGGCTGAGCCAGGTGGACGTCTCTGTTGTGCCCGGAGTGAGAGCACCTTCGAACCCAAGGGACCCACGCCAAAACTCGTCGATCTGCATGGGCGATCCACCGGGAAGGCCTCTGCGTGGGTTCTTGGGTGCCTTGGCTGCTCTGGTCTCGAACGCCCGGGCCGCTCGCTATGGCTGCGGCTCGACCGCCTTGATCTGGAACACCATGCGGTCGTCAAACCGGATCGCGGTCAGCGACTTGCCCCAGACGCAGCCGGTGTCGATGCCCATGTGACGCGCGCCGAGATCGAGGCCGAGCGCCGCCCAGTGGCCGAATATGACGGTGTGCGTGGCCCACGCTGGATCGGGTAGCCGGAACCATGGGACCAGGCCACTCGGTGCCTGCGCGGGTGGGCCGTCGAAGTCGGACTCGACTCGCCCATCGAGCTGACAGGTTCGCACGCGCACCAGGTACGACAGGATGGCGCGCCAACGATCGCTCCCGCCGAGCTTGGGATCCCAGCGCGGTGGTTTGCCACCTCCGATCCGCGCGAGGAACGATCGCCACGCCGGGCCGCGCAGCTCCTTCTCGATCTCAGCCGCACGCTCGCGCGCCTCGGCCACCGTCCACCGCGGGTGAAGCCCGGCGTGGACCAGCGCGAACGATGCGTCGGCGTGAAACAGCGGGCGGGTCCGGAGCCAGTCGATGAGGCGATCGCAATCGGGCGCCGCGAGCACCTCGTCGAGGGTGTCGCGCTTCTTCGCCTCGGCCGCGCCCGCCGCGCGTGCGAGCAGGTGCAGATCGTGATTACCGAGCACGCAGGTCACGGTCGGACCCATGCGCTGTGCCCAGCGCAGCACGTCGAGCGAGCGCGGGCCGCGGTTGACGAGATCCCCGACCAGCCACAGCTCGTCGCGACCGGGCGCGAAGGCGATCAGCGAGAGCAACCGATCCAGGCTGGCCATGCAGCCCTGGATGTCTCCGATCGCATAACGGGCCACACGTGTGTCTATCACGCCCGTCGGGTAGGAGATGTCGCACTCGCTAGATCGTGATCGTCGCGGTCACGAACCCGACCCGGCACGATCCCGCGCGCAGCTCGAGCGTGCCGGAGCCCCGCACCAGGTAGCTCGCCCAGCCGGTGTGCGTGGTACCGCGCGTGCCCGGATACGCCGGCAAGTTCTGACCGGTGTGCAACCCGTGGCCCCAGCCGTCGAGGTGGCCGAGCACCTGGTGCGCTGCCCCCGGATCGACGAGCGCGCAGCTGTCGCTGGTGGTCACCGTGGCGTACAGCGGCTCGTTGAAGTCGAGCTTCTTCGCCGACGGCATCCCGAAAGTTCCGAGGTAACCGTCGTTGACCACGCCGACGTCCACCCGCGTCAGGTCACCACCGACCGGGATGCGATCGATCCGCGCGATCCGCACGCGCGGTGCGAGCGCCGCGACGCGGAGGAACACCTGGGCCTGCGTCAGGCACATCGTCGCGATCTCGTGGAGTGGCGGATTCCAGATCCCGACGCGCGGATCGATGCCACCGATCTCGACCTTCCCGAGCTGCGGGTGATCGAACGGGCGCCACGGGGGAAACGAGCGGCCGCCGTTCTCGTCCTTGTCCCACCATGCGAGCTTCACGATGTCGCCGCGGGTGACCCGCTCGTAGTACTGCGCGAACTTCGGGGGGCGCTCCATGCCGAGCCGCTTGAACAGATCCCACAGCTCGACCACGTAGCCGATCGCGCCGCGCTGGTTGTAGGCAAAGTCGGTGAGGTCACCGCGCAGCGGCTTGTCGGGCTCGTAGAGGAACTCCTCGTAGCCCGAAACCGTGGGATAGCCGGTGTGCTCGGTCATCCACTCCTCGAGCTGACGGAACACGGCGAGATCCTCGGTGTCCATGCGCGCGTCGGGGGCATGACCGAGCGGCCGGATCAGCACGCCGCCGAACGTGTGCAGGTCGAGCCACGCGAAGATCTCGGGATGCGCGATCGCGAATTCCACCACGCCGCGCACCTCGGGCTCGCTCGCCGGAAACGCGCCGGCGCCGACCTGCTCGTGGTTCGGCGCCCACGACCACGGGAAGTTGCGATTGAGATCGACCGGGTTGTCGCCGAGGAAGAACGGCGAGGGGACCCGCTTGCCATCCCAGTGCTCGATCCTTCCCTCGGGATACAGCTTGTAGAACGGGCCCTCGTCGTCGATCGTGCGTTCGACCAGCAGGCCGGGGAACTCCGGGGTCTCGACCAGTTCGCCGCCGGGATCCTGGACCCGCATCGCGAGCGCGAGACCATCACCATCAACATCGCCGATCAGCCAGCGCGGGCGACCTCGTTCGACGCGCTCGTCACGCGGCACCGAGCGAACCGAGCGGCCGGTGCGCAGCACTGCCTCGGCGCCATCCGGCGTGATCCGCGGGCAGACGTAGAGCAGGACGTCGCGCAGGCGCGCGGCGACCGGGTCGGGCAGCTGGAAGGTCTCGGGCTCGAGGTGGAGCCGGAGCATGTCCTCGGCGATCGCGAGGGCGACGCTCGAGCCGGCGAGCTCCGCCGCATGCATGTTTCCGTCGACCCACGCCGCGGGGCGGATCCGGTCGGGATCGGGGCCGATTGTCAGGAGCCACAGATCGCGGCCCTCCGGGGTGCGCGCGAGCGAGGTCATCCGGCACAGCGCAGGGAAGGCCTCCGTCCACGTCTGCAGCTGCTGGGTGAGGCGCTCGTGGTCGAGGTACGCATGTCGGAATCCCAACGACAGATCGGCGAGACGCGGCGGCATTGGTGATGGAAGTTACACCGGTCCGGAGCGGCGAATACGAGAGCGGGTAGCCGCGTCTGCGGAACAGCTCATACTGGGAGAATCATGCTGACCTTCGACTCCTTGCCCCAGGCTCGCGTGGTCCGCGCGGGCGGGCACCTGGTGACCCCACCACCCGCTCCACGAGCGCCACGCACGGCGATCAACGAGAAGCTTCGCGAGGTGCTCGCGGTTGCGCTCGGACTGTGGCCGCTGACTGGCGTGATGCTGCTGGCGTTCGGCCTGCTCGCACTCGCCGGTCTATACAGCTCGCCCTGACGCTAGTCGCCGTCGAGTGGCATATCACGCAAGGTGCGCGGCAGCTCGAGCAAGCTCTCGGTCGGCGATCCGACCAGCATGGCCGGGCTCATGTTGGTGAGCCCCCACGGTTCGACGGTGCCCGACGTGACGGCGAACGCGCCGCCATCGATCCGGCCGACCACACCGAACCCCGACCGCATCGGTACGCGTGCGGTCTCGATCACGAGATCAGGAAGATGGCTGACGTCGATCTCGATCAGGCCGCGCTCGCACGTGATGACGAGGCGGTACTGCAACACGCGGCGCTCGACGAGCAGGATGTTACCGAGCTCGGAGGTGAACACGGGCTGCCAGCCTTCGGTGGGCGAGCCGTGCTGCGCCAGCGCCTGGAACTCGAGGTGATAGAGCTCCGCCGAATCGATCTTGCGCGCGAGCAGGCCGGTGGATGTGACCACGCAGTCGAGGAAGCCCATCTGGTGAAGCTGGGTGACCGCCGAGAGGTGATCGACGGTCCACCACGAACCCGGCACGTGCGGCGTGCAGCCGAGGAACACGTTCTTGGCCGAGCTCCCCTTCAGCCACTCGCTGAGCGCGCATGCGACCTCGGGTGCGCTGCCGGTATCACCGAGCCGACGATCGCCATTCCACATCACGGTATCGCCCGGCAGGCGATGGACGGCATCGAAGTGGAAGTAGCGACCCTCGAGTGGTGAGATGAGCGAGAGCTTGTCACCGACGCGGACGTTGACGACGGTGTCGAGATCCTCGGGGACGGCGAGGTAGGTCTCGCCGCGCGGATCGAGCGCGACGAACAGCAGACCGCGCGGGGTCAAGCCTTGCTTGCGGAGCTCCTTGAGCCCGAGAATGACCGCGGCGGGATCACGGTAGTGGTACACACGCGTCGCGAACATCGCGAGGACGGTACCACTAACCGGCGGCAATCATAGCGTCGACCACCGTTGGCATCACCGTCGCTGCGGGTGCTCGAACGCACCGTCCGATCGCGCCGCGATGTCGCCGAATGGATTGTCCTCAATATTGATCTCCACGATCGTCACGCCGGCCCAGCCGGCGAGCGTCGCCACCTGCCGTGGCAACTTGGTCTGCGCCGAGGTGCCTGCGATGACGAGCAGCGCGGCCTCGCCAGCGAGCCGCCGCACGGTGTCGAGATGAAACCGCGGATCGTCGTAGCTCTTGGGGGATCGGGAAACGATCTGGCACGCAGTCGTTCGTGCACCGCATCAGCGAGATGTCGCCGTGGATCGCGAAGGTCTGCGGATCCGGGCTGCCGGCGCGGCGATGCAGCCCGTCGACGTTCTGTTGGGCTGTGCGCGGCGTCAGACGGCGCGACCAGGACACCCTCCACGACATCGCCTCGAAACGCCTCGTGGGTAGCGAGCTCTTGCGGGTGGCATTCACGGGCGCCGACCGTCGAGTAGCCCTCAGTGCCCCGAACCGTCGGGATCCCGCTCTCGGCCTCCCGAACCGGTTAGGGCGAGCACCCGGCCCGGCCTGGCCAGTGCGCCGCGACAAGCAGCAAGGATGTCGTTCATGGCGGGGATGCTACAACTTCGGTATGAATCGCTGGGTCGTTCTCCTGATCGTCGCGGCGGGCGCGTGCTCGCGTGCGAGTGACGAGGCCGAGGCCAAGCAGTGGGCCGCGCAACCGCCCCCCAAGGACATGCTACCGCCGGTGGATCTGCACATCACGATCAAGGTCAATGGCGTCGAGAAGGGCGCGATCACGGTCCAGACGCTGAAGGCGAAGCCCGACTTCGAAGACGCCGAGCGCACGATGTGGCTGATCCCCACGCTGGTGCCCGAAGCGGCGCGCCGCGGGAGCACCGTCGAGGCTGTCTCCACGGCTGGCGTCAGCGTGAAGTTCGAGCGGCCGTCCGCCGCGGGCCTCGAGCCCGTGCTGTTTCTCACCCGCCGCGGCGAGGTGATCGTCTCCGCCATCGATCCGAAGGATCCGTTCCCGCGCTACCACGGCCAGGGCGGGCGCCTGCACCGCGCCGGTGATTCCCTGCCGCGCGTGGGTCCGGTCGCGCGGCTGGAGATCACGCGATCCACGCCGTGATGCCGTCGCCTACCGGCGCGATGAGCACGCGCGCGCCAGGCGGTGGAGCGCTGAATCCGAGGCGCGTTGTTCCAAAGCAGCGCTGCAGCGCGCGCGCGATCCAGCCGAACGAGTAGCGCGCGTTGATCTCGCAGACGCACAGCGTTCGCTGTGGCCCCGCCACGAACGCATCGATCGCGAGCGGTCCGGTGTAGCCGAGGCGCGCCCCATTCGCTCGAGCAAATCGGAACAGTCGCGCGCGCTCGTCGGCCTCGAGCGCCGGTGCCGCGAGGTCGATGCCGAGGAACGTGCCGCGCGCGTCGCTGACCAGGCCGTGCGGTTCCTCCGCGCTGACCGCGCCCCGAGCATCGATCGCCGCGCACACACCCGCGTCCACGATGCGAGGTAACCAGGGCTCGAGCACCAGCTCGCCGTATCGCTCGAGAAGTCTCGCCAGGCGCGTGCGTTGCTCGGCGCTCGGCGCACCGTCACCAAACGTACGGTCGCGTCCGGCACTCGTCCACGGTGCCTTCGCCACCCACGGGCCCGCGAGGTCGATCTCGTCGTCCGACGTGATGGTCCGCGCGCCGGGGACTCCGATACCGTACTCGGCCGCGAGTGCGGTGGCGAACCTGCGATCGTTGGCGGCCTTCGCGCCGGTCTGTGCCCACATCAGATCCGCCCGCGGCGGCGTGCCGACGCGCATCGTGACCGGCAGCAGGATCCGCGACGCATCCACCGCCGCCGGCGCCCACACCTCGACCTCCGCTCCGGCCGGAGCCAGCGCCGCGGTGAGCGCGGCATAGTAGCTGACGCGCGTGGCGACAGCGGCGGGCAACGAGCCGCCGGCCCACCGGGCCTCGGCATCGAGGTTGGCGTGAATGACGAAGGCTGGGGACGGTTTCAACTTGCGCAACTTACGATCGGGAACCGCTGGAAACCACACGCGGTGCTGGGGACGGTTTCAACTTGCACAACCAGCGAATCGCCGTTGTTCGCGGGTGCGCGTCACCGCCCATGGAAGTCCGAGCAGCGCGCATGGCAACGCCACGCACGTAGCGCACGTTGAAACCGTCCCCAGCCCCTCGTGCAATCTCGTGCACTTCCAGATCGCACGTTGTGCAAGTTGAAACCGTCCCCCAGCTACCGAGGCTGGCCGGACGGCCGCGTCGGCCGGACGGCCTCGAGCGCATCGATGAACGCCTCGCTGAAGCCGGCGCGGCGTCGGGCCTCGCGATCCAGCACGGCCCCGCGCGCCCGGTTCGGCCCGAGTGGGAACTTCAGGCTCGCGGTGTAGGCCTCCCACGGATCGCGATCGCCGGCGAACCGGCGCAGCCAGATCCAGCCGAAGTGGACGTGGGCGATCTCGTCCTCGTGGACCTGGGTGAGGGCGTCCGCGGTGGCGTGGTCGCCGCAGGCGCGCGCCGCCGCGGCGTAGTCGCCCGCGAAGTCGAGGTTCGCGTTCTCGAAGGTCAGGCCCATCGCACAGACGAACTCGAGCGGCGTGCCCAGGTGATCGAGCTTGTTCCAGAAGTGGCCGGTGACCGGCACGTCGCCGAAGCTCATGCCGAGCGCGGCGAGCCGGTCGCCGTAGAGGGCAAGGTGGCGCTGCTCGTCGGCGAGGATCGCGACCAGGCCGCGGCGGAACGCGAGCGGGGTGTCGGGGAACGCGAGCAACGCCCACGCGAACAGCTCGATCGCCTGGAGCTCGTGGTTGGCGAGGGCGTGGAGGATGCGGGCGCGCTGTGCAGGATCCGGCATGCCCGCGATCGGCGGGACGCGTGCGGCGCGGCTGCTCACGATCGCGAGTCTCGCGGGACGCCCCGGTGCGGCGAGCCGCAAGGGCGGTTCGGTATCCTCGAGCACCAGCTCGCGAGGAGGCGCGAGCTTGCCCGCGAGCGTCTCGCTCGTGACGATCGACAGGGCGTAGTCTCGTGCGTTCACGGCTGCCGGCGGCGACGGCGCAGGAGCAGCAGGCCGAACACGCTCGCGCCGAGGAGGACGGGACCGGTCGGCTCGGTGCTTGCGCTGCAGCAGCCGGCCGAGCCGTTGTACCAGCACACACCGCTCGCGCCGGCGGCGATGCAGCTGAAGTCATTGGGGCACGCATTCACCGCGCCGAGGTCACAGCTCTCGACGCACTGCTTGTCCTTCGCATCGCCGACGCACTGCGCGCCGAGGCACTCCGTGGGAGCCGTGCAGCTGTCGCCGAGACCGCCGGGGACAGCGGGCCCGGGCAGGCAGGTGCCCATCACGCAGACGTCCTCGCCGGAGCAGCCGGCGCTCGCCGTGCACGGGGGACCGAGATCGACCTCGATCATCGCGCTCGCCGGAACGCCCTGTACATCGATCGCCCGCGCCTCGATCGTGTGCGCGCCTTGCTCGATGCCATCGGGTGCGGACGTCACCCGCAGCCACTTCACCACCGCCTGCGGACGTGTGACCGGCTCGGCGTTCGCCGGTGCAGCTGCGAGGAGCGCCGCGACGGCGATCGTCGCGCGCTTGATCACCGCCGACGACGGCGGCGCAGGAGCAACATCCCGACCACTCCGCCCCCGAGGAACATCGGGCCCGCGGGCTCGCTGTTCGCGCTGCAGCAACCGCCCGTTCCATCATTGAATCCCGGCCAGCAGACGCCGCGGCCGGCACCGGCGTCGAGGCAGCCGAAGCCGCTCGGGCACTGACCCTCACCGAGGACGCAGATCTCGACGCAGTGCTTCTCGCCCGTCGAGTCCGCAGCACACTCGCCGGACGTGCACTCAGTCTTGGTCATGCAGGTGGCGCCGAGGCCCATCGGGGCATCCGGCCCCGCCACGCAGCGGCCGCCGAGGCAGATGTCGGTCTTGCTCGGGCAGTCGCCGGCTCCGCTGCACGTCTTTCCGATCACGACCTGGACCGACGCCTCGGCGGCGGTGCCGTAGATGTCGTAACCGATGACCTTCACGGTATGCGTGCCGTTGCCGAGCGTCGCCGGTGCATTGAACGCCCACGGCGAACCGCCGAGCATCTGGACCATCGCGTTGTCGACGTAGAGCTCCGCGCGCGCGACACCGTTATCGTCGGTGATATCGGCCGTCACCGGAAATCCTGCCACGACCACCGCGCCGAGCTTGGGGTTCGTGATCGTGACCACCGGAGGCGTTGGCGTGCCGTTGCCGAACAAGGCCTGCAGCGCGAGGACCGAGTTCTGCGTGTTGGTGAGGATCGACGTGCCGTTCGGGCACGCGCACACGTGGTTCTGGCCGCTGACGCCGGTGCACGGATCGCCGAACGGCGACTGGCCGCCCTGGCAATCGCTGCCGCACTGGATCTGCGCGTTCTTGAACCGGCGGCGGCCGTTGAACGGGTTGTAGGTCAGCGGATCGCTCGGGTCGGTGACGTGGTCGAGCGCGAACGAGTGCGCGATCTCCTGCGCGGCGGTCGAGCAGATCTCCTCGACGTCGCTACCCCAGACCTTCTGGAAGTCGAACACCAGCGAGTTCGGGATGTACGGCTGACACGAGAACGGCGACACGCCACCGACGCCCGCGCTCAGCCCGATGTCACCGGGAGACCCGGCGATCATGATCTCGAAGTGCGGAGCGGGGCTCGGGTTGGTGGTCGTGATCTCGACACCGAAGCCGGAGAACACGTCCTTCATGCATGCCACGACCGCGGTCCACGTCGCATCACTCGCGGCGAACGGAGTCAGGGTTCGGGTGCCGTTGATCCCCCAGGTTCCTTGGAAGCCGGACCCGTCGATCGAGCTCGTCCCACCGGAGCGGATCACGCAGCCGTTCGGCTTGCAGTTGTTCAGGTAGATCTTGTTCGAGTTGACCGCGGGCAGCACGGTGGCCGGATCGACATCGATCCACACCCGGTCGATCCGGGGCCGTTCGGGCGGCGCCACGAGGGGCGCGGAGTCCTCGACGATGGAGTCTCCCTGGTTGGGGGTCCAGGTCTTGACCTCGGGGGCCTGCGCGCTGGCCACGCCAGCTAGAAACACGGCCTGCGCGGTGACGGCCCAGAACAGCGGTCGCATCATGGCCCACGGTTTTATCCCGTGAAACCGGGGCCAACCTAACGGAATCTGCTGTCTTGAGCTGGTGCGAGTGAGACGCGGACGGTGCAAACCAGCCGCCGTAGAGCACGGGTGGCAAGTCAGCGAAATCGCGGCTAGCGGCGACGGCGGCGCGTGATGATCAGTGCGCCGAGGCCGAGGCCGAGGAACATGACGCCGCCGCTGTTACCCGAGGCATTGCAGCCACCGCCACCGCCACCCGCGCCCGGCCAGCACACGCCGCCCGTGCCGCCGGAGGAGATGCAGCCGAAGCCGGACGGGCAGCCTTTGCCTTCCGGGTTGCAGTTCTCGACGCAGAATGCGTTGCCGGTGCCATCGCTGCCGCACTGTCCCGACTTGCACTCGTCGTTCTTCGTGCAGACCGTGCCAAGGCCGCCGGTGACGCCCTCGCCAGCGACACAGCGTCCATCGACGCAGGTGTCGGTCCCGTTCGAGCAGTCACCCGGCTTCTTGCAGGCAGCGCCGATGCTGATCGAGATGCTCGCCTCGGCCGGGGTGCCGCTGATGTCGTAGCCGGTGATCTTGATCGTGTGAGAGCCCTGGCCGACGGTGGCCGGCGCGTTCCACACCCACGGTGATGCGGTGAGCGTCGAGACCAGGTTGCCATCGATGCGGAGCTCGGCCTTCGACGCAGCGACGTCGTCCATGATGTCGGCGCGGATCGGGAAGCTCATCGGGACGTTGTCGCCGTTGTTCGGCGCGGTGATCGTGACGGTCGGCGGCGTCGGGGTCGAGCCACCGAAGGTCTGGAGGATCTCCTTGAAGCTGTTCATCGAGGGGCCGCCGCACTGGCACGCCCGCGCGCTGTTCTCGCCGCAGGGGCCATCCATGTTCTGGTACACCTTCCGCGACGGCCCGGTGCGCAGGTAGGTCAGCGGGTCGCGGTTGTCGAACTTGTGGTCGAGGCCCCACGAGTGCGCGGTCTCCTGCGCGACGGTCCAGCAGATGTCGTCGACGCTCGGGCCATAGACGCCTGCGAACGTGAACGAGATCGCGTTCGGGATGTAGCCGCAGGAGAACGGCGACACGCCGCCCACGCCCTGTCCCATCTGCACGTTCTGGGGCGTACCGGCGACGATCGCCATGTGGTAGTCGCCGCTGGTCGGGCGCTCGGTGACGATCTTGACCGCGAATGGCGCGTAGCTCTGGCGCACGCACGCGACGACCTGGTTCCACACCGCGTCGGAGTAGCCCCACGCGGCGACCGTGGACGCCTGCTTGGGGATGCCCGAACGGTTGGACAGCGAGTCGTCGTCTCCCGGGCTGACCGCGCAGCCGTTCGGCTTGCAGTTGTTCAGGTAGATGACGTTGGAGATGCCGGCCGCCGCGATCCCGTTGGCGGTGGTCGCGGGCAGGCCCGGATTGATGAAGCGGTAGGTCCCCTGCGGGCGCTCGTGCGGAGTCGCGAGCGGGTTCTGCGGTGCATCGTCGACGTTCGACTGCAGTTCTGCATGGGCAAGGCTGACCATCCCCAGGGTCAGCGCCGACACGACGGTCAGGGTGCGCTTCATGGCCGCCGTTGTAGCGAGCAGTGTGATCCATCTCTACAAGGTCCCGCTGTCTTCACATTGCGGATCCTGAGGCGAGCGATGCGCATTCAATGCGATGCCCGCGTATCGGTGAAAGCCCACGAGATCGCGAGGGAGAGCCGCTAGAACAGCGCGGACGTCACGATGAACACGACGTAGGCGGCCACCAGGATCGCCCCTTCAAATCGGGTGATCTTGCGCGAGCCACGCATCATCAGGACGCCGAGCAGCGTGATCGCCACCAGTCCCACGAGCTCGACGACGTGCATGCGTTCGCCGACGTGGATCGGCTGGAGATACGCGGTGATACCGAGTACGAGGAACACGTTCAGGAGGTTCGATCCGATGACCGATCCAATCGCGATCGCGGAGTGCCCGTGCGCCGCGGCGACCAGTGAGCCGATCAGCTCCGGCAGCGCGCAGCCAAGCGAGATCACGGTCAGCCCGAGCATCCGCTCCGACATCCCGACTTCGCCGGCGAGCCCGCGACCACCGCGCACGAACAGATCCGAGCCGGCGACCAGCAGCAGCAGGCCCAGCATCGTCATCAGGGCCGCGGCACCGCGCGAGGCTCGGGGGCGGCCCTTGCCGCCCATCGACTTCGCGCTGTCCTCGGTGCGGCGCGCCTCGACCTCGAGCTCGTCGTTGGGATCGAGCTGGGCGGAGACGGTCAGCGTCACGATGGTGAACAGCACCGCGCAGGCGATCAGGATGCCGCCCTCGAGCTTGGACAGCACGCCGTTGCGCAAGAGTAGCGGCACCGCGATCGCCGAGCCGAGCAGCACGGGGACCTCGCGGCGGATGATCCGGCCATCGATCGTCGGCGGCGAGATCAGCGCCGTGAGGCCGAGGATCAGCGAGATGTTGGCGGCGCACGAACCGATCACGGTGCCGAGCGCGATCGGCTGGTGGTGGGTCAGCGCGGTCTTGGTGGCGATCGCGAGCTCGGGCGCGGACGCACCGTAGGCCACGACCGTGAGGCCGACGACGAGCGGCTTGACGCCGAATGCACGCGCGATCTGCGCTGACCCGCGGATCAACCACTCGGCGCCCCAGTACAGGATCGCGATCCCGAGCACGACCTGGACGATTTGGAGTATCGGCGTCAGGCCGCCGAGTGTACCCCTACTCGCCGAACTTGTAGCTACGGCCGGCGCCGGTGCGGGCGAGGAACCGCGCGTGACGATCGAGCTCGTCGAGCCGGTTGATGTCTCTCGAGTCGTACACGCCTCGGATGTGCAGGTCGCCGTCGATCAGCACGAAGTACCCGTTGTGCGAGATCGCCGGAGCGCCCGATGGCGTGAGGCCCTCGTTGATCATCGAGTTCATGAACGGCCCCTCGACCAGCGCGCGGATCTTATCGACCGGCCCGGTGACGAATCGCCATTTGTCGCCGCGCGCGCCGAACCTCAGCGCGTACTCGCCGAGCTTTTCGGGCGTGTCGTATGCCGGGTCAACGGTGACCGACATCAGCTTGATCGATTCGGCCCGACGATCGAGCAACTTGTCCTGCATCCGCGCCATCCTGGCGGAGACCACCGGGCAGATCGTGTCACACCGCGTGAACACGAAGTCGACGATCGTCGGGTGGCCACGCAGCGCGTCCTCGGTGAACACGCGGCCGCGCTCGTCGGTCAGCGTGAACGCCGGCACGGTCCCGAGGTCATCGAGCTGGGGCTCGCCGCCGCGGCACATCAGGGTGGGGACGATGATCGACGGGACCACCGTCACCAGGAACACCGCCAGCAGTCCGAACGTGAGCTTCCGGCCCGGCACTGACGTGGATGTCGCACCGCCTGCCACGACGGGGACCGTGGCAGATCCAGCGCCCGAATGCATGCGCCACGGCGCCGCAGTTGGAAACCCGAGGGCCGGCCACGTCGGTACGGGGAGCTGGCGCGTCTCGAGCCCTCGGAGGATCCGGAGGTCGTCCCCGAGGTCCGCGCGTCGTGGGGCCCAGCAAGCCTGGTCACCGAGGTCTGCACCCAGCTCGGCCCCGACTACCGACGCACCGAGGTCGTCGACGTCAGCGTCGCGCTCTGCGATGGCCGCACATCGTGCACCACGGTGGGCGGTCTGCGGATGCTCAGCGCTTGGGCGACGGCGCCGGGGGGGCTCTCGCGTCGAATGCACGACGCCCTGGTCATCAGAAATCGATGGGAGCTGGATCCGGGCGATCTGCACCAGGTCGGTTGGCGCGCTGCGTGACATCGATCTCAAGGAGGCGCTTACGGACTGCGACTTCGAGCGGTGGGCCGAGGTCCAGGGCCTCGACGAGGCGGTCGGTAGGGCCGCCGAACAGGCCTTGCGGTTCGACTACCCCGACGGGTCGACGGCGAAGGTGACGGCGCGGATCGCGTGCGCCCGGTGCTGGCCGCGGCGGTCGAGACCATCGGCTTTCCGCTGACGGCGAGCGACGTTGCAGGGATGGGCTTTAAGCATCGCGCTCGCTGTGGCGATGTTCATCGCGTCGGAGGGCGAGGGGCTCGTGCAGGCCGACGACCGCGGTGACAGCTGGTTCGATCCGGACTCGAGCGTCGCGATCCTGCAATCCTGATCAGACCGCGCGCTGCCGGCTCGCCAGGAAGTGCCGGCGCAGCTCGGGATCGCGCAGCTTCGCCGCCTTGGCCTCGACCTCGGACGCGGCACGGTTGGACGCAGCGCGCGCCTCCGCGGTGCGCCCGGCGGCGGCGAGCACCTCGGCGCGCCAGCGATGCACGTGCTCGGCGCCTTCCGGACGCGCGCCCTCGAGCAGCGCCACTGCCTCGTCGATCGCGGTGATCGCCTCGTCGTGTCGCGACAGCTTCGACAGCGCGAGCGCCTGGAACGTCAGGCCATAGATGATCCCGACGAGCATCGGCATCTTGCGCGCCCACTCGGTGGCCGAGCGCGCCATCTCCAGCGCGGCCTCCGGTGGATCACCCGCGGTGAGCTGCGCGAGGGCGATGTACTCGAGCGCGCGGACCTCCTGGTAGCGCTCGCGGTTCTCGGTAGCGAGCGCCAGGCCACGCTCGAACATCGCGAGCGCTCCCTTGATATCGCCGCGCTGCATCTTGGTCTGTCCCCACGACACCGCGGCATCGGCCGCCGCGGACAGATCGCCGGTCTGCTCGGCGATCTTCAGCGCCTTCCCGAGGTAGCTCTCGGCCTTGTCGGTGTCACCGAGGTCCGAGTAGCATTGGCCGATGTTGCCGAGCTTGAGCGCGATGCTCGAGCGATCACCGAGCGCCTGATCGATCTTGAGCGCGCTCTTGTAGTGAGCGAGCGCCTCCTCGTACTCGCCGAGCGAGGCGAACACGATGCCCATGTTGTTGAGCGCGCGGGCCTCGTGCCGCGACATCCCGACGGCGCGGTAGATCACGAGGGCCTCGGCGTAGCTCTCGATCGCGTGCTCGAGCCGGCCGATGTTCCACAGCGTGGTGCCACGCTGGTTCAAGATCGTGGCACGTGCGATCAGCACCGGCGTCGCCGCCCGACCGGCCTCGGTGCCGCCGGCGCTCGCCGCATCGCACAGCGCGAGCGCCTGATCTGCCAGCCGCAGTGACTCCTCGGCATTTCCGACCAGCCGCGAGATCGCCGAGCGCAACCGCAACGCTTCGACCTCGAGTAACGGCTCCTTGGCATCGCGCGCGTACTGCAGGGCAGGGGCCGCGGCTCGCAGTGCGGCCGGCGCCTTGCCGACATCGATGTAGAACTGAGCGAGCGCACAGTGCGCGATGGCGAGGTTACCCGGAAGCGCCGTGGCCTCGGCTTCCTTGCGCAGCAGCTGGAGCTCACGCAGCTGCTGCGGGCGCTTCGCGAGCCGGCGCAGGATCTCCTCGCGCAGCCGGTGAGCGGTGAACCGCCGGTCATGGTCGGAGGCCGGCAGGAGCTTCAGCGCTCGCGTCAGCTGACGGAATGCATCCGCGTTGCCGCCGAGATCCATCGCATGGGTGGCAGCGCGTAGATAGCGCTCGGCGGCCGCGATGTCGTCGCCCGCGAGCTCGAGATGGCGGGCGATCAGCGCGTCGTCCTGGCCCTGGCGATAGCCGGCGGCACCGGCGATCCGCGCGGCCACCGCGCGATGCATCTGCACCCGCGCCTCGTGCGGGATCAGGCCGTACGCGACCGTCATCGTCATGTCATTCTTGAACCGGTACTCGCCGTCCTGCGGGGACAGCAGGCCGCGCCGCACCAGCTCGTCGAGCTCGAGGCGCACCGGATGAGCGAGCAGCTGGGCGAGCTGCGCAGCAGCGACGTGACGGCCGAGCACCGCGGCGTGGATGATCACGTCGCGCTCGTTGCCCGGCAGTGAATCGATGCGCGTCAGGATCAAATCCTCGACCGTGGACGGCACGTCGATCCGCGCATCGCGCTTGATCCAGCGCAGCTGACCCGGATGCTCGCCGTCCTCACCGTCGGGAACCACGATGCCGCGCTCGATCAGCGTGTCGAGCAACTCCTGGATGAAGAACGCGTTGCCACCCGCCCGCGCGACGATCTGCTCGACCAGCTCGTCGATATCGTGACCGGGGACAAACCGCTCGGCGAGCAGCTCCTTGCGCGCGGCCTCGGGCAGCTCGTCGAGCACGACCAGCTCGGTGCCGAGCTCCTTGGCGAGCTTGAGGATCCGCGGTTCGGGGCGGCTGGTCATCAGGCCGAAGATCGGGCGCGGCGTATCTACCTTCAGCAGCGCGGCGAACAGCTCCTGGCTGTCCTGATCGGTCCAGTGGATGTCCTCGCCGACGAGGATGATCGGCTTGTCGCCCTCGAACTTCTGCTCGATCCGGTTGAGCAGCCGGATCAGCGTCTGCCGCCGGGTATCGGCATCCATCTCCGCCGCGGGAGCTGCGCTCCTCGCACCGAGCAACAGGCCGAAGATCTGCAGCGCCATCCGCGCCTCGCGCGAGGACTCGTCGCCCGGCGCGATCGCGGAGGAACCGGCGAACGCCGGGGCCTCGGGCCGGGAAGGAGAGGAACCGGCGAACGCCGGGGCCTCGGGATAAATCAGCGGGATGGCGCGCAGCAGGCGGCGCTCGACCTCGTGGGGCTCGGCATCCTCGGCGAGGCCGAGCACGTCGCGCGCGAGATCCGCGATCACGCCATAGGGCGTCATCGCCGTGCCGACGCGGCCGGTGGTGCGGATGATGACCGCCTCCTCGCGCGTCATCCCCTCGAGGAAGTGGCGGACCAGCCTGCGCTTGCCGACTCCGGCATCACCGACGATCACGATCTGGCGCTTGCGCTTGGTGACCAGCACGTCGCGCCACGCATCGCGCAGCGCCTTCAGCTCCAGGTCGCGGCCGTGCAGTCGCCCGCCATCGCGGCGTTCGCGGAGCCGCTGGGCGCGCTCCTTCGGTCCGCGCAGCCGGTACACGCGCGCGCGCTTGACGCCCGGATCGGTGTCGTCCTCGAGGATGCTCTTGCTCGCAGACGCGCCACCCGGCGAGTCATCCGGTAGATCGATCGCCGGCAGTGCCTCGAAGTTCCACTCGCCGCGCGCCGAGCGAAATACACGCCCACCCACGAGGATCTCGGCACCACGCGCCTGCCGCGCGAGCATGTGTGCGAACGAGGCGGTGGCCTCCTCGATCTCGTAGATCTGGTCCGCGGCCACGGACTTGGCGGAGCTCCTGGTCGCCTTGGACGGCCTCTTGACCATCGCCACGCCGCGCTGCACGGCGAGCGCGAGCCGCAGCTCGGGCTCGACATCGGATCCGATACCATCGAGCGCATCGACCAGCGCGAGCGCGAGCTTGATCGCACGCCCGGCATCGTCCTCGCTGGCGACCGGTAGGCCGACAACGACGCGGATCGTGGTCTCGCCGGTTCCAGCGCCGGGCACGGGCGCCTGCGTGTGAAGCGCCCCCGAGATCTCGGGGATCGGGACGTCCTTGCCGTCGGCCGGGAGCCTGGGGACGTCGAGCAGCGCCTGGTGCTTGAAGGCCACGTCGCGGGCGACCTTGTAGAAGTCGTTGACCACGCGTGCCGCACCGCTCGCACCGAGCTTGTGCTCGAGCGCGGCCATGCCGCGGAGGATGCCCTGCAGCACGTAGACGTGCTTGCGCTCCTTGTCCCGGGTGGCCCGCCGGTCGCCCGGTGCCGGCGGTGAGGTGGGCGGCCGCGGGGGGCGGATGCTGTCGATCGTGATCGGCGCGGATGGAGCGACCACGATCGGGCCCGAGACGATCGCGGGCTCCGAGACGTCATCATCGTTCAGATCACTGCCCTGGCCGCTGTCGGCCGCCGATGGATCATTCGAGCGCGCCGCGTCGCCTTCGAACGCGGGGCGCGGCGTGACCACGCGCATGTCCGCGGGCATCAGCTGCGAGAGCGTCTGCGCGAGGTGGCCGTTGTCGATCAGCGAGCCGGACTTCTGACCCCACTCGAGCGAGAATCGGCTGAGCTCGTGCTGCAGATCGCGTGCGGTCTGGAACCGGTCGGCGCGGTGGAACGCGAGCGCCTTCAAGATGATCCGCTCGAGCGATTCCGGCAGCTCGGGCGCGAAGTCCCGCGGTCGCGGAATCGCGCCCGACTTAACCATCTCGAGCGCCTCCTTGCCCTTGCCGTGGAACAGCGGCCGCGCACACACCAGCTCGAACAGCACGATGCCGGCGGCGAACACGTCGCTGCGGCAATCCACCGGTTCGCCACGCCCTTGTTCGGGCGACATGTACGCGAACTTGCCCTTGATGACTCCCTGCTCCTCGTGGACGTCGCGCGCACGAGCGATGCCGAAGTCAACGATCTTCACGCCGCCGTCCCACGACAGCAGGATGTTCTGGGGCGAGATATCGCGGTGGACGATGCCGAGCGGCTCGCCGAACTCGTCGGTCTTGCGGTGCGCGTAGTCGAGGCCCTTCGCGAGTTGCTGCACGATGTATGCGGACAGCCCGTAGGGAAGACGCTGGCGGGCCTTGGCCGCCTCCTGCAGCAGGCGCAGGAGGTCCATGCCCTCCACGTACTCCATCGCCAGGAAGTAGGTGTCGCCGACGGCGCCGAAGTCGAACACCTGGATGATGTTCGGGTGATTGAGGCCGAGTGCGATCTTCGCCTCGTCCACGAACATCGTGACGAACTGTTTGCTACGCGCGTACGCGGTGTGGATCTTCTTGATGACCAGCGTCTTGTTCAGACCCTGCGCCACGGAGGTGCGGGCCAGGAACACCTCGGCCATACCGCCGGTGCCGATCTTGCGGACCAGCGAGTATTTTCCGAACTGCTCCATCCCCGACGTTCGTGACGAGGACTGTAGCTCACAGCGGCGTGATCACGAGGTTGTCAAACCAGGTATCCGTCTCCCAGTTGTTGAACGCGAAGTACTCGTGACCTGCTGCTTCGAGCGGTTGCGCATCGACGTACTCGAGGAAGGGTTTGGTGAGGTCGTCGATGTACCAGTGGATCGTTGGACCTTGCCGTTCGATCCGCCAGTGGTAGTGCTTCCCGGGGACGACCTTGATGTCGGTGCGGGCTGCCATCGCCGTGCCGTGCTCGTCGAGTCGCGCGATGATCGACTTCGAGTTGCCCCAGCCCCCGAAGATCACCTCGTAGCCGGTGGCCATGTAGCGGCCACCATCCGGATCGTACGAGCTCCCGTCTCCGAAGATCTCGACCTTGAGGTCGCCGCGGGGCTCGGTCGACCACGCGTCGAACTCGATTCGCGCGTTCCGCGGGAGCTTCCGGCGGAGCCACAGCGGGTGATTGCGCGCGCCGTGGGCGGACAGCTGGCCGCCCGACACCTCGTAGCCATCACCGGTGACCTCGTAGCCGGCGCCGATCTCGCCCCGTTCGAAGCCATCGTACCACTGCGAGGTGATCGGCGGAGGGTCCTTGATCTTGCAGGCGCAAACGAGCGGGAGCACGAGAGCGAGGCGGCGCACGACGCGAAGCCTACCAGAGGCGATCCCTCGGAACGCTAAGGTATTCGATCGCTTGGCGATCTACGGCGGTTCGGTGTCAGAGGGGGCCCCTAAGCTCGGCGGCGTGGAAGGCACTCTCTCGCTGCTGGACTGGCGCCCATCGCTCGCGGACTCGTCCGCCGCGGGTTGCGACGCGCGGGAGTCGGCGGTAGCGGTGGTGCCCGCGGTCACGCCCGTCGCCGCTGCTGTCGGGCCGCGGATCGTGGTGTTCGATTGCGAGACCACGGGGACCGACCGGGTGCGCGATCAGGTGATCGAGCTCTGCGTCCAGCGTGGGCTCGAGGAAGATGCGCCGAGCAAGGTCTGGCGGGTCCGCCCGAGTGTCCCGATCCATCCGGGAGCGCAGGCTGTGCACGGGATCACGATCGACGAGCTCGCGCAGTGCCCCGGGTTCGAGGCGATCGCGGCCGAGGTCGCGGACGTGTTCGCCGAGGCGGACATCATCGTTGGCTACAACATCACGTTCGACATCGACATGCTGCAGGCGGAGTACGCGCGGATCGGCAAGCCGCTGCTCGACTTCGCTTCGAAGAAGATCGTCGATGCGTTCCGGTTGTGGCAGCAGTGCGAGCCACGCAGCCTGATGCACGCGCACCAGCGGTTCGTCGGCGCCGAGTTCGCGGCGGCACACACGGCGAGCGCGGATGTCGCGGCCACCGGTCGTGTGCTCGCGGGCATGCTCAAGCACTTCGAGCTAGAGGGCCAGGACTGGGATCAGATCGCGCAGAAGAGCGATCCGCTGGCCGCGCAGCGCGCGAGCTGGGTCGGTCCGTCGAGGCACCTGCGCTGGGATGGTGAGGTGATCGTGCTCGGCTTCGGCAAGCACTCGAACGCTGCCGTGCACGAGCTCGCGGCCGGCCCCGATCGCAGCTTCTTGAGCTGGGTCTGCGAGCGCGACTTCCCGATCCACGTCGCCGAGGTCTGCAAGGCAGCGCTCCAGCTGCCGGGCGACCAGTTCCTGTCGTGGGCGAAGGACCGCTACGGACAGCCTGCACCCACCAGCAGTCCGCCGTTCGTTCGCCCGTAGGGGCGTCAACGATCGGTTAGGATGCGGCCCGATGCGCACCTGGGCCTTCGCCGCGATGTTGCTGGTCGGCGCATGCCATTCCAACGACAAGTTCGACGACGCGCTCGCCCAGTTCACGACGTTCCGCGACCGGATGTGCGCGTGCACGGACGCGGCATGTGCGGACAAGGTCCAGACCGAGTGGCGCAGCTACCGCGACTCGATCGTCGAGAAGGTCGGCAGGGATGCCAAGCCCAACGCGGCACAGGAGAACAAGGGCCGGGCACTCCAGGAGGAGATGCGCGGGTGTCGCAAGAAGCTGGCTCCGGCGGCGCCGTAGCCGTCAGCCGTTGCTCGGCCGCTTGCCTGGGCGCTTCGTCGAACGCGCATAGGGCGCCTCCATCGCCTCGAACTGCAGGTCCGAAAAGTCGCGGAGCATGATCACACCGGTCACCGGGGCGTCGGTGACGGCCGAGGCCTCCGTGAGCATCCCGGCCCACAGCGCACCGCGCTCGGCCCAGACCAGCCGGCCGAGATCGGGGCTCGCCCACTCCCACGTGGGCCGCACGAGCTCGCGGCCAGTCTCGGGATGCACGAGCTCGTGCTCGTCGAAGTAGATGCTCTTGCCGGGCACGCCGACCTCGACGCGCGCGAGCTTGCGCAGCACCCAGCCGTGCCACAATGGCCGCTCGAACACCTCGGTGCCGTCGTGCGCGAGCTCGCCGCGCAAGGTCCAGCCATCGCGCAGCAGCCGAGGGAAGTACACGCAGCGACACTCGCCGCCCCAGCTCGGCGCGAAGGCGGTCGGTGTACTCGCCGCGCTCGGTGAACAGGCCGCCGCCGTGCCAGCAGTCGCCCTTCGCGAACAGCGCGATCGCCGTGACGTACGGCGCGCGCGAGATCGCGGTCCACGCGCCCTTCGCGCGCGAGCCCAATGCCCGTTCATCGCGAAGTAGATCAGGTGGCTTCCGTCGGGCGAGAGAGCGCTGCGTAGCTCGTAGATTCGGCCGCGCAGCCACTCGCCGACGGTGAACGTGTCGTGGTTGCAGTTCCATCCGATCGCGGCTACCTCGCGCGCCGGGCCGCGCCGCAGCACCACACCGATGTGGCCGTTGCCGGCGAGCAGCACGCGCGGACGCGGCTTCACCTCCCGATCATAGGCGAATCACAGCTTGCCGCGCGCGCGGTCGAGCGACGCACCGCCGGGACCATGGCCGAGGATCGCGAGGAACACGAAGCAGTAGAGCAGGGCGAGCTCGCCACCGTTGACGATCGGGAACAATCCGCTACCCATCGCGCCCTTCCAGTGGAACTGGATGTACGCGACCGCCATCGTGCCGGCCGCGAGGAAGGCTGCGGGCCGCGTGAACAGACCGACCGCGACCAGCACGCCGCACACGAGCTCGATCACCCCGCCGAACCACATCTGCGACCACATCTCGGGGCCGGGATGGGTGGACAGGACGCCGAACAGCTTCTCCGCACCGTGGAACGCGAACATCGTCCCTGTGACGATGCGCAGAGCGATATAGGAGGCGTTCTGGAGCTTCGCGCGATCGAGCATGCGCGACAGATAGCCTGCGCGGGCTGGCCGCGCACGCACCTGCCGCGCAACTCACCTTGCCAGATCACTCCGGGGGACCGCGCGGAGGTGCCGACGGCTTGCACGGACCCCTCTCGAGCTTCCAGGCGCCGTCAGTGCAGACCGCCGCGGCGACGCAGGAACAGGTGTAGTCGCAGCGCTGGCCTTCGCGCTTGCAGCGCCCGCCCGCCGCGGGCATCGAGCCCGGGCAACCGTCGGCCTTCACCATGGGGATGCATTGCCAGACCGGTGGCTGGTTCAGAAACTCGCCGCTCGGTGCCGCACCACCGCACCACGCGGCGCGGGTGCAGCTACACGTACCTTCGCGATACGCGCACGAAGCTCCGCGGGTGCAGCTCCCGGTGGCCGCCGCGAAGCTCGCCGGGCATCCGGTCGGTGGCTGGCTCGTGGAGCGATCGCCGGCGTCCACGCTCGCGTCGGCGCGCATCGGCGCGTCGGTCGCACCCCGGGCATCGAAGGGCGCTGCACCACGGCCATCGATCGATGCGGCCTCCGCGCCGCGTGCATCGAGCTTCGCGGGATCGGTCGGCGGTACATCGGTGCGCATTGCATGGATCACCGGTGCATCGCTGCGCGTTGAATCGATCGCCGTGGCATCGCCGATCGCGCGCCCGCCTTCGCCGGAACCAGCGAGCGAAGTGTCGCTACCGCTGCCGGTGGTCGAGGGCGGCGGACGCGAGCTCGACGACGAGCACGCCACCAGGCACGCGATCATCAGTGCGCGGCTCACTCGATGCCGTACTTCTCGAGCTTGTAGTACAGCGCGGAGGTCTTGATGCCGAGCAGGCGTGCGGTCTCGGTCTTGACCCGGCTGGCCTTGGTGTACGCTTTCAAGATCAGCTGGCGCTCCAGGTCGTCGAGGATCTCCGGAAGCGATAGCTCGCGTGGGACGCTCAGCGGATCTTCTTCGGCGCCGCCCTGGAGGAACTGGGGCAGGGCGCCGGGCGTGATCTCGTCGCTCTCCGCGAACACCAGCGCCTGCTCGATCGCGTTCTCGAGCTCGCGAACATTGCCGGGCCAGTGATAGGCCATGATCCGTCCGAGCGCGGCATCACCGACCGCGCGCACGCGGGGGTTGGTCTTGGGCCCGAGCTTCGCGACGAAGTGCGTGCACAAGTTCGGGATGTCCTCGCGGCGCTCGCGCAGCGGCGGCAGCTTCACGGGCAGCACGTGGAGGCGGAAGTACAGATCCTGGCGGAACCGACCGGCCGCGACCTCGTCCTCGAGGTTCTTGTTGGTCGCCGACAGCACGCGAACGTCGACCTTGATCGGCTGCTCTCCACCGACGCGCTCGAACTCCTGCTCCTGCAGCGCGCGCAGCAGCTTGACCTGCATCGCCGGCGGGATATCGCCGATCTCGTCGAGGAACAGCGTGCCCTGATCCGCGAGCTCGAATCGCCCGAGCTTCTGCTTGACCGCACCGGTGAACGCGCCCTTCTCGTGGCCGAACAGCTCGCTCTCGAGCAGCGTCTCGGTGAGCGCGCCGCAGTTGACCTTGATGAACGGCCCATTCGCCCGCTTGCTGAGCCGGTGAATCGCGCGCGCGACCAGCTCCTTGCCGGTGCCGCTCTCGCCCGCGACGAACACGGTGGTGTCGCTGGCCGCGACCTTCTGCACGGTGCGGCGCACGATCGCCATCTTTTCGCCTGCGCCCACCAGCTCCGGGAACTTCTCGTTGGTCTCCGAGGTCAGGTACGCGGTCATCGCGTCGGCCTTGCGACGGCCGCGACGCGTGGCGCACAGCTCGAGCGCGCGCTCGATCTTGAGCCGCACCACCTCGGGCTGGATCGGCTTGGTGATGAAATCGAACGCGCCGAGCTTCATCGCCTCCACCGCGGTCTCCACCGTGCCGAAGCCGGTGACGATCATGATCGGCACGTCGGCATCGATCGCGGTCACGCCCTTCAGCACATCGACGCCGGTGCCGCCCTCCATCTTGAGGTCGGTGATCACGAAGTCGGCGCGCTTGCTCTTGAACGCCTCGACGCCGGCGCCGCCGCTACTGGCGAGCACCGGGGTGTGCCCGAGCTTCTTCGTCACGTGCGCGAGACCTTCGCGAACGGTCTCGTTGTCGTCGACGATCAGGATCACCGCCATCGCAATCGTTGGTAACACGAAAGCGTCAGTGCTGGGCGCTCTCGAATAGCCGGTAGCGACGCTCGAGCGCCCACTGCATGCGCGCGCGCTCGCTGGTATCGAGGAACTGCTGGCAGCTGGCATTCGGCGGATCCCCGATCCCCATCGTCGCGGTGGCGCCGCAGGCGGTCACCGGCTGCGCCTGCGCGACGTTGGTCCACAGGCTCGCGCCGGGGAGGAACGAATGCTCGACGCTGTCGCGCGAGATCTTCTTGAGCTGGCGATAGCCCAGGTGCTGATCCACGGCGGCCCGCACGTACTCACCGGCGAGGCTCGACCGTGACACGCCCTGATCGTCGGTGGCGAGCGCGACCGGCACGCCGTGGGCCATGTACAGCGCGAGTGGATGGGCGGTGCCGCTGACCTCGAGGATCTGCTGGTTGCTCGAGAGGCAGACCTCGACGGCCACACCATTCGCGGCCATCTGGTTCATCAGCGCCTCCGAGTCGGTCTCGGTGGCGATGTCGACGCCGTGGCCGATGCGCTCGGCGTGCGCGACCTCGACGGCGCGCCGGACGTGGAACGTGTTCGCCGTCGAGTTGGCCGGCAAGAACTTCGGGACCACCTCGCCGGCGTGCAGCGTGATGTGCAGCGGGCTCTTCCCGGTGGCCGTGTACTTCGCATTGAGGAAGCTGATCATCGCCATGTGCAGGTCGTAGTTGGTGAGCGACGCCGAGTCGTCCTCGGGGGATGACAGGTTCGCGCCCACGATCTGCGGCGTCCTCGCGGCCATCTCGTACGCGCTGACGAGCTGACCGAACACCATGTCGAGCGCGCCGGTCCGGGAGATCTGCGCGATGAAGCGCACGCCCACGTCACACGCGGCGGGCGATGAGGGTCCGCTGCAGCCGAGCACCTGCTTGTATGCGACGGCGGCGCCG
The DNA here is from genome assembly GCA_043753855.1 of Myxococcales bacterium. Classification (GTDB taxonomy): domain Bacteria; phylum Myxococcota_A; class Polyangia; order Haliangiales; family Haliangiaceae; genus JABFXX01. The sequence continues at coordinate 26,685 of JAYUVX010000394.1, forward strand.
TTGACGACATTGACGTCGCCGGTGAGCTGCGACGCGAATGTCGGGCTCGCCATCAGTGCGTCGTAGAACGCGGGCAGGCTCGCTTCGGTTACCGGCTGCGACCAGGTGGATGCCGCGAGCGCGCCGACGTTCTTGCCGAGGTTAAACATGGTCTCGACGTAGAGCTGGTTCTCGTCGGCCGCACGGGTCAGCACGTCCGCCAGTGAGTCATCGCGGTGGGCACCGGCGATCGCGCCGTACTTGCCAAACGTCGCGAAGAAGTGATCGTGACCGGACTGTGCACCCGCGACGAAGTCCTTCATCGACCACGCGCGTACGGTCGCATCGTAGAACGTGCCTGCCGTCGGCACCGGCATCGTGCTGGCGCTGCACTGGTTTCCGTACACCGCCGCGTAGGTGGTCGAGTTGATGCAGTCGCCGTCGCCCTTCGCCCAGCCGAGGTAGGTCTCGGCGTAGACCGCACCGCTCAGGTGATTGTGCAGGTCGGCGCCCTTCGGCGTCGCCTTGAGGAACGCCGCGAGCGCGGTCGGGTTGGTCAACACCGCATCGAACCGGTCGGAGGCGGCCTGCTCCCAGCGCGCCCCGCACTCGGTAGGCGTGGCATCGCAGGTCGGCATGGTGGTGCCATCCGGCATGCCGCTATCGGGGCCGACGTCGTCGCCGGTGCTGGAGGACGAGTCACTGCACGCGGCGAGCAACGTGAGGGCGAGCACTGCTCGTCGGCTGAACATGGCGCAAGCTACACAAGGCGCCGCGCGAAGTCGATCGCTCGTTTGGGTGGACGAACGGCTAACCTGGCGGAACGACAAGGGTGAACGTGGTCTCGCCTCCGGCGCTCGCGACCTCCACTCGCCCGCCATGGTCGACGGCGATCTCGCGGACGAACGCGAGGCCGAGGCCGGTGCCCTTCTCGCGGGTCGTGTAGAACGGCTCGAACAGCTTCCCCGAGGCCTCCGGCGTGATCTCCTTGCCGCGGTTCCACACCGCAAGCTCGATCCCGTGCTCGGTGGCGCGGGCGGAGATCCGGACCGCGCCCCTGCCTGCGTGGCCAGCGGCAGTCGCGGCCTGGACCGCGTTGCGCGCCAGGTTGATCAGCGCTCGCCGCAGCTGAGCACGATCAGCGCGCATCGATTCGATCGCCGGCGGCGTGATGGCGATCTGGATCTCGTCGCTGCTGGCGAGCTCGGCGACCTCCGCCAGTAACGGGCCGATCTCGAGGGGGCCCAGCTCGGGACGCGGGCGGCGCGCGAACTCGAGGAACTCGTTGACCACGCGCTCGAGATAGCCGAGCTCCTTGCGGATCCGATCGACGTGCGGCCGTCGCTCGTCGCCTTCCGGCAGCTCGTCCTGGAGGATGCCCGCGAACAGGGTCATGCCGGCGAGCGGATTGCGGACCTCGTGCGCGATGCCGGCGAGCATCTGCTGCATGCGCGCATCGCGCTCGGCGAGCTGGATCCGCATCCGGTCCATGGTCTCCGCGAGCAGGCCGAGCTCGTCGCGCGAGCGCACCTTGACCGGCTCGCGGAGCTCGCCTGCCCCGATCCGCTCCGCTGCCGCTGCGAGCTTGCGGATGTTGCGGGTGATCAGCAGTGTCGCGATCACCGCGGCGAGCACGCTGACCGCTGCGAGGCCGGCTCCCCACAGCAGCAGGCGATCCCGCAGATCCGCGAGCCGGTCGAAGTACGACGCCGGTGCCTGCGCCCCGATCGCGAGTACGATCTCCGAGGTCGGCTCGGCACCCGCGCGCATCGGGGCATAGCCCGCCTTGTAGGTCACACCGTCGGTGCCCTCGAAGGTGACGCTCGTCGCGGTGACCCCGTGCTCGAACACCCGCGCCAGCTCCGCGCGATCGAGCTCGGCCCGGTAGTAGTGGGTGCCGATCGCGACGCCGCTCGCGGTGTCGGCGCGTGAGTTGAACTCCTTGTCGAAAACGTAGAGCTGCGCGCCCGTGGCGTTGGCGAACGCTTCGAGCTTGCCGACGTAGCCCTGGTAGGTCGGCTCGCCTTCGTCACCGGGCGCGAGGCCCGCGAGGTACTTGCCGCGCAGCTGGCTCGCCGCCGATGCAGCGATCGCCTCGAGCCGCCGGCCCAGCTCCTCGTCGAGGTCGTGGCGACTGACCTGATACGCGACGAACGCGAACAGCGTGAACAGCGCGACGACCGGCAGCACGAGCGCCAGCAGCAGCTTGACGAGGATCGTCACGCGGAGGCGCACGGCATCTGCGAGCGTACGCCGAAAATGGAAAGCGCCGCGACATGCGCGGCGCAACGGAGAGCGCGGCCCGATCAGCGCTTGCTGAACTGGAACCGAGCGCGAGCGGCCTTCTGGCCGTACTTCTTGCGCTCCTTCTTGCGGGGGTCGCGGGTGACGTACCCGGCGGCCTTCAGCTTGGGACGGAGCTCGCTGTCGATCTTCATCAGCGCGCGCGTGATGCCGTGGCGAATCGCGCCGGCCTGCGACGAGATGCCGCCGCCCTTGACGGTGGCTTCGATGTTGTACTGGGTCAGGAGGTTCACTTCCTCGAGGCCCTGACGGATCACCATGCGAGCCGTCGGGCGCGAGAAGTAATCCTCATCGCTGCGATCGTTGATGACGATCTTGCCTTCACCCGCGGTCAGCCAGACGCGCGCGATCGCGGTCTTGCGGCGGCCCGTTGCATACGTCTTTTGCATCGCCATCATCTTGTCCTTAGTTCTTCGAGCTCAGCATGGTGTCGGTCAGCGTGAGCACGCGCGGCTGCTGCGCGGCGTGATCGTGCTCGGCCGTCTTGTAGACCTTCAGCTTCTTGATGATGCGGCGCCCGAGCGGGCCCTTCGGCATCATGCCCCACACGGCCTCGCGGATCGCACGCTCGGGATCTGTCGCGATGACGTCCTTCGCGGTGCGCGTCTTGATCCCGCCGGGGTACAGCGTGTGGTGGATGTACAGCTTCTTGTCGGGCTTGTCGCCCGTCAGCCGAATTCCGCCGGCGTTGAGGACGATCACGAAGTCCCCCATGTCGACGTTCGGGGTGTACGTGGCCTTGTGCTTGCCGCGGAGCACCAGCGCGATACGCG
>JAYUVX010000395.1:0-29656 GCA_043753855.1 Myxococcales bacterium
GGGCATCGGGGGCGGCATCGCGGGTCCCGGCTCGTCGTCGAAGTCATCGATCGGCTGCAGGGGTTGCAGCGGCTCCATCAAGGTCGGATCGATCTCGACCTTGGGTCCGACGGCTCCCTGTGGCTCCGGAGCCAGCTTCGAATTGGAATCGAGATCCTTCGCGCTCGACACCGTCGAGACCGGCGGGCCGGGTTGCTCCTCCGGTGGCGGCTTGGCGATCTTCGACGGCTCGCTCCAGCCATCGGGCTGCGATGGGTCGAGCGCGATCATCCAGTCACCGGTTGGTGGTGCGGCGGGAATCGCGTTGATCGGCGCGTCGTCCTCGTCGGCGATCTCGACCGCCGGCTTGCCGAGCACGCGCGGCGCGATCGTCGGCCCGTGCTCGCCGGGGGTCATCGTCCAGTCGCCGCTCGGCGTGGGCTCCTCGACGGTGGCGTTGATCAGGGCGGTCGACAGCTTGCTCGCCGCTGGCTGGGTAGCAGCGAGTGCATCGACGGCAGTTCCGGTGAGTCGCGAGCGGGTGATCATCGCCGGTTCGCTCGGATCATCCAGCGCCGTCATCACCGAGGTGTCGCGCAGCTCGTCCTCGTCGAGGCGCGGCGCCGGTGCGGCGGGTAGCACGTGGACACCCGACGGCACCACCGCGATCCCGATCACCGTCTTGCGGGATCGCTTCTCGGGCTTCTCGGGCGTTTCGTCGTGCGCGGGAACCGCGATCGGGACCGCGTCGTCGACCTGCGGCACGTTGGTGAGATCGGTCGGCTCCTCGGCGGCCTCGACCAGGCGGGTGACTGGGGGCGCAGGAGCGATGAGCGGCGGCGGCGGTGCGATCGACAGCGGCACCGGAGGGGTGGGGGGCCGAGCGACCACCGGCATCGGCGCAGCCGGCGTTGGCTGCCGCGCGACCAGCGTCGGCGATGCGGTGGGCGCGGGCAGCCGGTCGATCGGCTGCATGCCCATGACGGTCTCCTTGCCGACGGCCGGCACCGCACCCGCCGGCGTCGAAGCGCGCGGGGCACGCGGAGCGACCACGATCGGGTTTCCGCCGGTCGGCGGCTTCAGCGGTGGCGTGGGCGGCGGAACACTCGAGCTCTTCGCACGGGTAGGCGCGGGCGGAATCGAGGGCACCACGAACTTCGGGTTGCCCATCCTCGCCGGGAAGTCCTCGCCGCTCAGCATCGACAGATCGCCGATCACCACGCACTCGGCCAGCGCGTTGACGGCATCCACGCGTCCGCCCGGCGCTGGCGGCGTGGGGCGCGGCTCGGCTGGAACGTCGGCCGCGCGCGGTGCAATGCCTGGCGGCGCGGGCTTCATCGCGAGCCGCGCCTTCTCGAGCTCGCCGAGCGTGATCCGGCTCGGGTCGTCGGGCTCGAGGAACTTCAGGGTCATCCCGACCCGTCCGTAGAGTACCGACGGCGTTCTCGCCGATGACACCACCTCGGCGACGCCCTCGACCATGACGCCGCCGTCCTTGAGCGTCAGGGCGAAGCGGCCCTTCCGACCGGGCGCGAGTGGCTGCGCGATCGGAACGAACACCACGCCATTACGGTCGGCGTAGCGGCGGAACGCGGAGAAGAACTCCTCGCCCGATGCACAGGCCGACACCAGGTAGATCGGCACCCCAGTCGTCACCTTACCTGGAGTGTAAGCCGGCGACGCCGAAAATGCGACGGGCGCCAGGAGGGTCTCCCCGTGGCGCCCATGTCAGGTCGGTCGCTCTTTACGCGATGTGGAAATCGTGCGCGCGAACGGTCTTGCGGCCGTTCTCGGCGGCGCGGCGGGCGGCCTGCGCCACGAGCCACGCGACGTAGATGTTGAGGCCGTCGAGCGCGTCGCCTGCGGTGTTGCAGCCGGCATCCTTGATCATCGCGCGGACCTTCGAGCTCACGAGCAGCATTTCTGGGGGCTTGTTCCCGCCGCCCGACTTGCCCTTCTTCGCTTTCGCCATTTGAATCTCCTTGAAAAAGAAACCTGAGGGCCGGTTGCGGCTCTCACAATTTGTGGTGCGATTCTTGTACACCGCGCGGAGACCGGAGGAACCTGCAGATCGGCGGCTTTTTCGGGAAACGGACGCGATCTAGCGAGGTCCCGGATCTCGACGATCTCAGCGGTCGAGCTTGAGCACGAACGTATCCGGCTTCGGGATCCGGTCGCCTTCGGCCCGCACCGACTCGAGCGCGGGTGACACCGCAGGCATCGTGAACCGGTAGATCCCACCGATGTACGCCGCCCCCTTGTCATCGATCGCGACGACGCGGCCCTGATCGTGGTCTTTGTCGCCGAAGCTCTGCGCCCAGATCGTCTGGCCCTTGGCGTCGAGCTTCAGTGCGAACACGTCCTTGTTGCCCTTGCTCGTGAGCGGACCCTTACCGAAATCGACGGCGCCCTGGTACCAGCCGGTGGTCACCGTGTTGCCGGCAGCGTCGGACGCGACCCCGGAGGCGATGTCCTCGCGTTCGGCGCCGAGCGTGCGTGCCCACTCGAGCCTCCCGCCGGGCGTGAATCGCGCCACGAAGATGTCGGACTCGCCGAGCGAGTTGTGGTCGTCGCCCTCGCCGAACGACGCGCTCTTGTCGAACGAGCCGACCATCGTCACGTGGCCCGACGGGTCCACGGTCACACCACCGGCGACATCGTTGAACGCGTTGCCGAACCGCTGCGCCCAGACGTAGTCGCCGTTGAGATCGTACTTCGCGAGCACGACGTCGAGATCGGATCCGCCGCCGGCCTTGAGCTTGGTCTTGCCACCCCAGTCCGAGAGATCCTTGAACTGCCCCTGGACGTAGATGTTGCCCTGACCGTCGACGGCGAGGTGCGAGATCAGATCTTGATACGCGCCGCCGAACTGCTTGATCCACTCGAGATCGCCGCCGGCGGAGAGCTTGATCAGCATCGCGTCGGTGCCGCCGCGGCTCACGAGCTTGGTGGTACCGAACTCGGCCGTGGCGGAGAACGAGCCACCGATGATCCAGCCACCATCCGGCGCGGCGACCACGGTGTTCGCTCCGTCGGAATCGATCCCGCCGAAGTTCCACGCCCACTGCACCACGCCGTCCTTGTCGAACACGGCGACGAACGCGTCGTCGGAGCCGGCGGACTTCTTGGTGAACTCGCCGAGCTTGATCTCGTCGAGGAAGTTGCCGACGACGATCACCTTGTCACCGCGGACGGCGACGCCATTCGCGGCATCATCGCGCTTGGCGCCGAAGCTCTGCGCCCACACCACCTTGCCGTCGGCGCCGAGCTTCACGAGGTAGGCATCGCTGGTCCTGGTCTTGACCTTCGGATCGTCATTGGGGACTGGCACCTTCTTGCCGACCTTCCCACCGAAGTCGATCTCCTGATCGAAGATGCCCGCGACGTACACCTCGCCCGTCGAGCTGACCGCGAGGTCGCGCGGTGCATCGATGCCGAGGCCGCCGAAGCCGGTCGCCTGCAGCGGCTTGCCGGTGGCACCGCCGGAATCCGCCGCGAGCTGCGGCAGTGGCTTGCCGTCGACGGGCTTCTTCACCTGCGGCGGTGGTGGCGCCGATTCGACGACCTTCGGCGGCTCCTTGCGGGCCTCCTCCTGCTTTCCGCACGCGATGACGAGACTCAGGCCGAGGGCGATCGAGACCAGACGCATGAGCTTCACGATGTCACGCAGTCCGGGGCGCAGCAACGGGCTTCGCGCGCAGTTGTCGTCGGAGAACTTGATGGAACCGCGCGACTTGGCCGTTGTCTCAACGCGCCTCGCGAGTACGATGCGGGGATGTCGCGCGTGCGTGCTGCAACCTCCATCGGCCTCGTGTGTCTGCTGCTCTCGGGATGTCCGTCACCACGTGGCGGCGGCGCCGAGGTCATCGCTCCGCGTCCCGCCGAGGACCGCCCGCTGCGGATCGCGATCGCGCGCGCCGAAGCACGCCGAGAGGACGGTGTTCGCGAGCTCGTCGACGTGCTGCACATCGCGGGCACGCCGGGCAAGCTGCTCGCCCTGCGCGGCCTCGGACGGATCGGCGGTGCAGCCGCACGCAGCACGCTAGTCGCCACGCTGCAGGATCGGGATCCCGAGCTGGTCGCCGGTGCGATGGCCGCGCTCGGAGTCGCACGCGAGCTCGAGGACACCAGCGTCGCGGACGGGGCGGCCACGGTGCCCGCCCTGCACGCCGCGTTCGAGACCACTCGGGGAGCTGGACGCGTGCTCGCGATCGAGGCGCTCGGCCGCGCCGGTGACGAGCGCTCGCAGCCGATCCTCGTCGCACAGCTCGCGGCGGCTCCCGAGCTCGCCGAGGTCGCGGGCATCGCACTCGCGCGCCATGGCCGGCGCAAGATCGCGCTCGCACCGCTGCATGTCCCGGCCGTGATCGCGGCGATGACGAGCAGCGAGCCGCGCACGCGGTATGGCGCGGTGTATGCGATCGCGCGATCGCAGCCGTTCGCCAGGGTCGACCCTGCGCTGGGCCCGGCGCTGCTCGCACGCGTCGCGGATCCGGTCGCGGAGATCCGGGCGCAGGCGATCCTCGCGCTCGCGAAGCACGGCCCGGTGACGTCGCAGCTCGAGGTGGCGCTGCTCGATCGAGACTGGAAGGTCGCCGTCGAGGCCGTACGCGCCTTGACGGGTGACAAGGCGCCTGCTGCCTCCGCCGATGCGGTGGCCACCGTGCTGATCCGCCGGCTCGCGGATCTCGACAGCGGGGCTTGGGGGATGGCGCACGTGCTCGACGAGGGGCTGCGCGGGCTGCAGAAGTTCGGCGCGCGCCCGGTCGTGGCGAATGCGATGAGGGCGATCACGCAGTGGGCGGTCACCACCACCCGCGTACCGGCGCTGACGCGTGACTGGATCGAGTGCCTCGCGACCGCGGCGTACGCGCGCGGCACCAACCGGCTGATCCCGGTCGGCGATTGCAGTGGCAAGCGGCTGCCCGATCACCTCCGACTGCCGCTGATCGCGGACCTGCTCGGCGCCGGCGTCGGCGAGCTCCCGGAGCGCCGCGCAGCGATCGCTGGCTTACTCGCGCATCGGGATGTCCGGGTTCGCGCGGCCGCCCTCGGGGTGCTCGCGAGCGACTGGAAGACCACCACGGACGCCGATCGTCGCGCGGTGATCGACATCCTGATCAGCGCGCTGGCCTCGAACGAGCAGATCCTCGCCGGTGCTGCGGTCGATGCCGCCGATGGCTTCTACACGGCGATCGATGCAGGCGATCACTCGGCGATCGACGCCGCGGTGATCGATCGTGCCACCCAGGAGAACGAACCGGAGCTCTCGGCGGCGCTGCTCGAGCTGATCGGCAAGCGCAAGCTCGCCGCGGGTGCCGAGGCGTGCCGGGCCGGTCTCGCGGGGAACCCGGTGCGCGCGAAGGCGGCGCGGTCCTGCCTGAGCGCACTCGGTGAGGCGGCGCCGCCGGCCGCGCAGGCGACCCACGCGTCGGCGCCGCCGGTGGATGTCGGTAGCGTGATCGGCGCCAACCTCGAGTGGCACCTCATCACCACCCGCGGAGAGATCGTGATCGCGCTCCGGCCCGATGTCGCGCCGTGGGCGGTCGCCAGCATCGTTGCGCTGACCACGAAGGGCAGCTACGACGGCCTGGAGTTTCATCGGGTGGTCCCGGACTTCGTGGTCCAGGGTGGCGATCCGACGGAGTCGGGATGGGGCGGGCCGGGGTACTCGCTCCCCGCCGAGCCGGGGACCACCGCCGATGGCCCGGGGTACGTGACGGGAGGTGTGGGCATGGCCGACTCTGGCAAGGACAGCGGGGGATCGCAGTGGTTCGTGATGCATGCCCGCGCGGCGCATCTCGATGGTCGCTACACCTGGGTTGGCAGCGTGCAGAGCGGGCAGAAGTCCGCGGATGCCTTGCTGATCGGCGACAAGGTCGTCAAGGCGACGATCGCGATCAAGTCCTCCGCGCTGCGGTAGCGCGAACGATTCCCAGGAACCCGGGCGATCGTGCGGTGTCCCGGAGGGCATGGCGAATAGATCGCGGCGGCGTGTCGTTCGTTCCATCACCCACATGCGCGCCCGCAAGCTGGCACTCGGTGCTGTCCTCCTCTCGCTCCCGGCGGCCTATGCGTTCGGAAAGGCGTTCCGGGGAGACTTCGACCGGAGCCCGCCATCGTTCGAGCTCGCGGGCCGACCGATCGGCGGCCCTCAGCCGGCGCTGCCGAGCGCGGCGTATCTGACCGCCTCGCGGATCATGGCGACCAAGGACGGCGCGCTGGTGATCGATGCCGATAGCGGCAACTTGATCGCCACCGACAACGCCGGGAACAACAGGTCGCAGCTGGCGATCGCGCGCGACGCGGGTCTGCTCACCTACGATCCGGAGACCGGCCTCGCGTACGTGGCGGACCGCAGGAACGATCGGATCGCCGTGGTCAAGATCGGCGGCAAGCTCGAGGTCGCGCGATCGTTCCCGACGCTGGCCGAGCCGTATGGCGTGGCCCTGACGCCTGACAAGCAGCTGCTCCTGGTCACCACGATCGCCGACCGCATGATGGTCGCGCTCGACCCCACGACCGGAGCCGAGAAGTGGCGCAGCCCGCTCGGGCGCGAGCCGCGCGGCCTGGCGATCTCACCGGATGGCACGCGCGCTCTGGTCTCGTACCTGACCACCGGCACCGTGGATCAGATCGATCTGCTCGAGGCTCACCGCGCCGAGCACATCGCGATCTCCAACGCGATGGCACCGAAGCGATCGCGCGGCAGCGACGGCGATACGTTCGCGCGCGGGTCGTTCGCGATCACGTTCATGGGCAAGGATCAGGCGATCGTGCCGTTCCAGCGCGAGACGCCGGTCCAGATCTCGAACGGCAGCGAGAACACCGGCGGCTACGGCGGTGGGTCCGAGTCTCCGGTCACCCACCAGCTCGCGTTCATCGGCCTCGGCAAGGGCGGAACGACCTCGCAGGTGACCGCACAGATCGCACAGCACCAGCCGCGCGCGCTCGCGTGGGATGGCATCCGCGACGCGCTCTACGTTGCCGGCATGGGCACGGATACGATCCTCCAGATCAAGAACGCCTCGCAGGTCGGGCTCGGCGAGGGCGTGTCGGCGACCCTGACCAACGGCACCGCGAAGTGCGGCCCCGATGGCCTCGCGATCACCGCCGAGGGCAGCGTGCTCGTGTGGTGCAGCTTCTCGCGCCGCGTCGAGAAGCTCGAGGTCACCGCGGCCAAGGGCACGGTCGCCGCGACGAGCAAGCTGACCCCGGGGCCGACGCTGGTCGCCTCGTCGCTGAACGACAAGCAGCACCTCGGCTACGTGCTGTTTCACAGCGCTGACCCGGCGGTGTCGGCGCGGGGCGCGATGGCATGCGCGACCTGTCACCCCGATAACCGCGCCGATGGCCTGTCGTGGCGGATCGAGAAGCACGAGCTACAGACCCCGGTGCTCACCGGCCGCACGGTCGGGACGCATCCGTTCAAGTGGGACGGTGGGGATCCGGATCTCAAGACCAGCCTCACGAGCACCATGAAGCGGCTCGGCGGCTTCGGCCTCGACAAGCCGCAGACCGAGGCGCTCGCGGCCTATGTCGAGCAGATGCCCGCCGCGCGCACGCCGACCCGCGAGGTCGCCCAGGTCAGCCGCGGCAAGCAGCTGTTCGACGCGGAGGGCTGCCGCACCTGCCACGATGGACCCAACTACACCGATCAGGAGACCCACAAGTTCACCGGTACGCTCGAGAAGTCCGATACCCCGAGCCTGCGCGGCGTCGCGATGAGCGCGCCGTACTTCCACGACGGCAGCGCGGCGACGCTCGAGGCCCTGCTGCGCGATCGCGGCGCGGTCCACGGCATGGGCGATACCGCCAAGCTGACCGATGGCCAGGTCGCGGATCTGACCGCGTTCCTCGAGACGCTCTGACCGACGCCCACCGGGAGATGCGTCTGCGCTTATGTGCGCCCTCGTTACGGTCGCCGTGCCAACGAGCAAGCGACGACGATGACACCGTTAGTTACGTGCATCGCGGCGCGTCACGTACGCTGTGACCCGACCGTGACGTGATGCTGACCGCGACATTCCGGGGTTTAGCGTCGCGATGTCCCATCCTTCTGCATGGCCGAAATTTCCTACCTGGGGGGCATGCCGCTGGTGCCGCTCTCCCACTACGTGCGCGAGCTGCGGCCGCAGTTGCCTGCGGAGGCGTTCACTCCCGCGCATGCGCGGCTGTGGTGGATCCCGATCCACCTCGCGATCATCGGGGTCGCGGCATCGGCGATCGCGCTCGGCTGGGTGCCGTGGTTCGTGTTCCCGCTGCTCGCGATCGTGCTCGGCGCCAGCTACTCGTGCCTGACGTTCGTGGCGCACGAGTCGATGCACGGCGGCATCGTCCGCGGCAAGCTCGCGAAGCACCTGGTCGGCATGCTCGGCTTCCTGCCGTTCACGCTGTCGCCGCGGCTGTGGGCGGCGTGGCATGATCGCGTTCATCACGCGACGGCAAACTTCGCCGACGATCCGGATATCTACCCGACGCTCCGCGAGTACGAGGCGAGCCCGCGGATCCGGTTCTTCGTCAACGCGTTCTCGCTCGGTGGCCGACGCTGGCGTGGGGTATCCAGCCTCGTGCTCGGGTTCAGCGTGCAGAGTGCGCACCAGCTGATCGCGGCGACGTCGAGCGGCTTTCTGTCGGCACGGCAGCGCCGGATCGCGATCGGCGAGACGCTGCTCGGCGTGGCGTTCTGGGTGACGATCGCGGTCGTCGTCGGGTTCGTGCCGTTCTTGTTCATCTACGTGATGCCGCTGATGATCGCGAACACCGTCGTGATGGCGTTCATCCTCACCAACCACAACCTGAGCCCGCGGGTCTCGGTCAACGATCCGCTCGCGAGCGGGCTCAGCGTCACCGCGCCGCGCGTGGTCGAATGGCTCACGCTGCGGTTCGGGTTCCACGTCGAGCATCATTTGTTCCCGGCGATGAGCTCTCGCCACGCGGCTGCCGTGCGTACGCTGCTGCTGGAGCGCTGGCCCGAGCGCTACCAGTCGATGCCGCTGGTCACCGCGATCGGCAAGTTGCACGCGACGGCACGGGTCTACAAGGACGACACCACGCTGATCGATCCGATGACCGGAGTTGAGTATCCGGTGCTGATGCCGCGCGCCGCGGCGTGAGCTCTCGATCGCTTCACTACGACGACGCGGACGTGTAGCTGCGGATCGCCGAGCGCCACACCAGGCGGCTGAGCACCACGAGGCCCAGCGAGCCGCCGATCGTGGCGAGCGCGGTGCTCGCGTCGAGCCGGCCGAGCAGGGCCATCGCGGGGAACGTGGTCATCACCGCGACCGGGATGACGAACGTGAACACGAACCGCCACAGGCCGCGGAACACCTGGACCGGCCAGCGGCCGATGTCGAAGATCGCGCCGAGCAAGTAGGTCAGGTTGTCGAGCCGGACCACCCAGAACGAGGCAGCGGCGCACAGGATCCACAGCGAGTACATCGCGAGGATGCCGGCGATGAACAGCACGAGGCCGAGGCCGATCTCGCCCAGCCCCGGCGCGTGGCCGAGCTGGACGAACGCGTAGATCACGAGCGCGATCGCGCCGAGCAGATCGAAGATCTTCCACGGCTCGAACCGCGATGCCGAGATGATCGCCTGCGCATCGACCGGCTTCAGCAGCACGTAGTCGAACGCGCCCGAGCGGACCCGCTCCACCAGGTCCACGAACGACGGGCTGACCACGCCCTCGAGCACGGCACGCACGGCCAAAAAGTACGCGATCACGATCAGCGCCGAGGGGGCGTCCCACCCGGCGACGGTGGCCCGGCCCTGGTAGAGCACGACCAGCGGCAGCAGCGTCAGCGCCATCCACGCGATCGCCATCACGCCCTCGAGCAGAAAATCCGCGCGATACGCCATGCCCGCCGCGACACTGATCTTCATCTGCACCGCGAGCAGCCGCAGGTAGCGCATCATCCGCCCACCGCCTCGAACCGGCGGACCCCGCGGTTCCACACCCAGAACGTGAGCACGAACGTCCCGACTGCCCAGCCGAGCTGCGCGAGGATGATCCGCGACGTGGCCTCGCCATCGAGGTGCAACGTCATCAGCTCGATTGGCGCGCTCAGCATGTAGCGGAACGGCAGCCACTCGGCGAACCAGCCGATCTTCCGCGGCAGGAGTGGGATCGGGAGCAGGTATCCCGAGAGCAGCGAGAACAGACCGAAGTAGAGGTTCAACAGGCCCATCGTCTTCGTGAAGAAGAAGCCGAGCGAGCCGATCGTGAACATCACGTTGAACGTGATGATCCAGGCGAGTACCAGCGACGGCAGGATCAGGGCGAGCTGCAGCGGCTCGGTGGTCAGCGCGCTGGCGCCCGAGGACACGAGGAGCACGATCGCCACCGGGAGCACCACGACGCTGCGAAACGGCACCGCTGCGAGGTGGCTCGCGGCGAACGCGACATACGGATGCAGCGGTCGCAGCAGGCGCATCGACATCGCGCCGAGCCGGATCTCCTCGCTGATCTGCCATGCGACCCACGACCCGGTGAGGTTCCTGACGATCAGGTTCGACAGGTAATACGCCACGAACGCCGCCGACGAGTACCCACGGAACGGCGCCTCCTCCGCGACGCTGGTCCACAGTCCGAGCATGACCAGCGGCAGCGTCGTGGTGAGGATCCACACCAGGAACTCGCCGCGGTACGCCACGGTCTCGGCGACCCCGATCCGCAGCAGCGTCGGCAACGCCCGCAGCGTGCGGGTCGCGCTCACGTCGTGGCCTTCGCCTTGCCGAACATCTCGCGCAGGATCTCCTCGAGCGGCGGATCCTCGATCGCGAGATCGGCGGCCTTCAGCGTGCCGAGCAGGTAGCCGACTACCGACGGGATCTGCGCCTCGGCGACCTTCACCGTGATCCGTCCGGCCTCGCGAGCTACCAGCGTACCGAGCTTCGCGAGCTCGTCATCGCCGAGCGCCGCGGTGGTCAGCGTGAACGAGACCCGCTTGTCGGGATCCATGGTCTTGATCAGCTGGCGCAGATCGCCGTCGTGGATCAGCACGCCCGCATCGATCACGATGATCCGGGGACACAGCGCCACCACATCGTCCATGTAGTGGGAGGTCAACAGCACCGTCGCCTCGTGGCGCTGGTTGTAAGAGCGCACGAAGTCGCGGATCGCCACCTGCATCGCGACGTCGAGGCCGATCGTCGGCTCGTCGAGGAACAGCGTCGTCGGTTGGTGGAGCAGGGCGGCGGCGAGCTCGCACTTCATCCGCTCGCCGAGCGAGAGCTGGCGCGTCGGCTTGTCGAGCAGCGGGCCGAGATCGAGCAGCTCGGTCAGCTCGCCCAGCGTCTTGTCGAACTGGGCCTTCGGCACATCGAACACCGCGCGGTTCATCGCGTAGGTCTCCGACGGAGGCAGGTCCCAGATCAGCTGCGACTTCTGGCCCATGACGAGCGTGATCGCCTCGAGCAACCGGGTCTCGCGCTTGAACGGAACATGGCCTTCGACCTCGACCTCGCCGCTGGTCGGATGGAGCAGACCGGAGAGCACCTTGAGCGTGGTCGTCTTGCCGGCGCCGTTCGGCCCCAAAAAGCCGACGCGCTCGCCGCGCTCGATCGTGAAGCTGACGCCATCGACCGCCTTCACGGTCTCGTACCTGCGGCGCACCAGCGACCTCATGGCCGACGCGAAGCCCGGCGGTCGCTTGTGCACCCGGAAGTGCTTGGTCAGCTCGCGCGCACGGATCACGACTCGTCCTTGCGCACGGTCTTCGCGAGCTCGCCGACCGTCTTGATCGGCAGCGAATCGATCGCCTCGCCCTGCAGCATCGACTCGAGCAGATGCGCGCCGACCTGTGCGAGCTGCGTGAGCCCCGTGACGCGGGTCGCGATCATCGCGTGGCGGGCGTCGGCGGAGGGCTGCGCGGCGAGCTCCGCGCTGGCGGCGGCGAACGCGTCCATCGCGGTCTTCACCCACTGCAGCTCGCGCTCGCGGAACACCCGGGACACCATCTTCCAGATGTTGGTCTCCGCCTCGTAGTGCTCCTTGCGCTCGCCGACCACCCACGCCTTCTTGATCGCGCCCCACTCCTGGAGCTCGTTGAGCAGCATCGAGACCGCTCCCGTCGAGATTCCGAGTCGCTCGACGAGATCGGTGGCGTTCAGCGGGTGGTCCTCGAGATACAGCACCACCCACATCCGACCCATGTTGCGCTTGAAGCCCCAGGACTCGATCAGCGCGCCGACCGCATCGGCCACCTTGAGCACGGCCGGGTCGATGGTCATTTCTTCTCGGTCGTTGGTTTCAGCGAGTGGACGGAGTGCTCGCGTGTGGTGACCCGTACGCCGCCGCTCTCGATCTCGGAGGCTGCCTCGGCCGGCACCCCGGTCTCCTGCCGGCGCCGGTTGATGATCTCCACGACCTCGCGCTGCGACAGCCCGCCCGACGGCCGGATCGTGACGCTCGACTCGCGGCCGCTCTTGGGTTCGCGCGCGGTGACCGACAGGATCGACTCGACATCGACCGTGATCACCAGCTCGACGCGCGTGGAGCCCGGTGGTCCCGGCGTCAGATCATCGAGGACGACCTGGCCGAGCTTGCGATTCTTCAGCACGTCGGACGAATCGCCCTGATAGAGCTCGATCGACACGAACTTCTGGTTCTCGTGCGTGGTGGCGAACAGCCGGCGCGCGCGGACCGGCAGCATCGAGTTGCGCGGCAGCACCACGGCGAACTGCGAGTCGCCGACCTTGATGCCGATATCGTGTGGCGTCACGTCGAGGAGTGCCGCGGCATCCGTGGAGTCGCCGGCGAGGATCCCCGCGTACTGCGCCGCACCGAGCGCCACGACCTCGTCGGGGTTCGCACCCTTCGAGGGCTTGCGCTGGAAGTACTTCTCGACGGCTCGCTCGACCGCGGGCCACCGGGTCATGCCGCCGACCAGCAGCACGTCGGCGAGGTCAGCCGGCTTGAGCTGGGCATCGCCGAGCGCGCGCAGCACGGGCGCCTCGAGCCGCTCGAGCAGGTCCTTGGTGAACGTCTCGAACTGCTCGCGGGTGATCACGCGCTCGTAGTTGATCGGTGCGCCGTGCTGGTCGTTGGCGAGGAACGGCAGCGCGAGCGTGGTCTCGGCGTCCGTCGATAGCGCCTTCTTCGCGATCTCGCAGGCTTCGCGCAGCCGCGACATCGCCATCGGAATCCCGGTGAGGTCGACGCGGAAGTTGTCGAACACCTCGTCCACGATCCGCTCGACCATCCGGCGATCCCAGTCCTCGCCGCCGAGCGCGCTGTCGCCGCCGGTCGCGAGCACCTCGAAGATCCCGTTGTCGACCGACATGATCGAGATGTCGAACGTGCCGCCACCGAGGTCGAACACGGCGATGATCCGGCGGCCCTCGCCGACGCGGTGGGCGCCGTACGCGAGCGCGGCGGCGGTGGGCTCGTTGAGGATGCGGACGATGTCGAGACCGGCGATCTGACCCGCGTCCCGCGTGGCCTGCCGCTGTGCGTCGTCGAAGTACGCGGGCACGGTCACCACCGCACGGGTCACCGGCTCGCCGAGCGCTTCCTCGGCCACTTGCTTGATGCGGCGCAAGAGGTGGGCGGCGACCTCTTGTGGGCTGATCGGCTGGCCATGAACGCGAACCCACGCATCGCCGTTGGGTGCCGCGACGATCCGGAACGGTGCGAGCCGCGCGAACCACGAGACGTCCTCGGCGTTGACCTTGCGTCCGATCAACCGCTTCACGCCGTAGACCGTGGCCGAGGGATTGGTCACCGCCTGCCGGCGAGCACGCGTGCCGACCGCGACCTGACCGTTCGCAGCCCAGCTGACCCACGATGGAACCGTGCGCTCGCCATCAGCGGTGGACAGCGTCTCCGGGTGCTGCTTGTCGTCGAGGATCGCAACACACGAGTTCGTGGTGCCGAGATCGATGCCGATGATTCGCGACATCGCTATGGCTCCTTCTTGCCCATGAGCCGGGTCAACAGACCCTTGCGTTCGTTGGTGGCCTGACGCCGCATGTCCGCGAGCTCGCGTGCGGCGCGCTCGTTGGACGGATCGATCTCGAGCGCTGCTTCGAACCGCTGCGCTGCTTCGAGCCGATCACGGTTCGCCATCGCGCGGAGCCCCTCGCACAGCTCGACGCCGGCGCGGTACGTGCGGTCCTGCGGCTGCTTCTTCTGCAGCGCACGGTAGGCGGCGAGCGCCTCGTCGAACTTGCCAGCATCCAACAAGTCCTCGAGCGGATTGGCCTCGGACGCTCCGGCGATCGGAGGAGCCGCGGTAGGAGCGCGGCGATCGCCGGGGTAGGGCGGCTGCGCACTGCTCGCCGGCTTCATCGAGGCGCTGGGCGATGCCTTGCTGACCGGGAATGTCTGACCCGGCACCAGCGGCACCGGCTGTGATCGCTGCGGCTGCTGGCGCGGAGCGGTCATCAGCTCCTTCGGAACGACCGGCGGTGTCTCGCCGGGGCGCGCGGTGATCTGATCGTGTGAGAACTGCGACATCGGAAGCGAGGTGTCGCCCGGTCGCACCGTCGGTGAATGATCGGTGTGCGCGCGCGGCGGCGGCGCCGGTTCCGACCGCTCGGGGAGCCGTGCCTCGGGCGGCTTGGGCAACGGCGGCATCGCACTCGTGCGCGGTTGCGAAGGGCGGGGCGGCGCGACAGGTACGGGCGGCGGCGTCGGTGCTCGCAGCGGAACAGCGCGCGGCGCTACGGGACGACCGAGTCCCGCGAGGGCCTGCGCACGACCTGCCTCGTTGACGAGCTTGCGATACGCGTCGCGGATCAGAATGAAGATCTCGGCCGCGGTCTGGCGCAGCTCCGTGGACGAGTAGCGCGCGAACAGATCCGGGTGATAGCGCTTCGTCAGCTCGCCGAACGCAGCGCGTACGTCCGCATCGCTCGCCTCGTATCCGACGCCGAGCACGAGGAACGGGTTCAGCTTGCGCAGCGAGTCCGCCTCGGAGACCAGCGCCTTCACCAGATCCTGCTCCGCCGTGCCGAGCTCCTCGGTGTCGGTGAGCCTCGCGACCGGACCCGTGGCGGGTTGGGTGATGGGCACCGCGACCGGGACGCCCGCTGCCGGCGTGTTGCGGCGCTTGGTCTCCGAGGCGAGCGCGCTCTCGATCATGTAGATCGAGGCCGGTGCGATCGACGCGAGCTTGATCTCCACGCCGGCGCCCCGCTGCGGATCCGTGACGTGCGAGTCGACCGCGCCCATGAGCACGATCACCGATGCACTCGGCAGCGTGAGATCGATCCGGACCGGTGTGCCGATCGCGGGCGGCGACGTCGCCTTGAGGAACATGTTTCCGCGGCTCAGGTCGCGCTTGTAGATCGTCGCCAGCTGCTGCCAGGAGGCGCACCGGAGCTTGATACTGAGCGGACCCGTTGCCATCGAGAGATCCGCGAGATCATAGGCTGATCACGGTACGCGAGGCAATGATCGGTACCGTTCGAGGACGCGCTCGTGGCGCTCCTTGATCCGGTGGAGGTAGGCCTGTTCCTTCGTGCGGTCCAGAGACTCCCGGGCGAGCTGGCCCAGACGCCCGACCACCTCGTCGAGGTCAGCGAGCGGTTTCTGAACGAATCCAACCACGCCGAGGTCGGCCGCGCTGGCCGCGAGCTCCGCGTCGAGCACCGAGGTCATCAAGAACGCTGGCAGGGCGGCGACCTTCTCGCGCAGCCGGCGCACCGTCTCGAGGCCGTCGATCCCGGGTAGCTGTGCGGCCACCAGGGCCAGGTCGAGCCCCGCGGTCTTGCACAACGTCGCCACCTCCCGCACCGCTTCCTCCCCCGTGACATAGGCAAAGGTCGCGATGCCGGTTGCCTCCAGTCGATCCGCGAGCTCGTCCGCGACCGTTCGGTCGTGCTCGACCAGCAGCACCGAAGGTGCCCGCACGGGAGTCGCGACCGGGTTCTCGGTGATCGCGCGGAACGATCCGGTGCTGCGGGTGTGGGCGGCGAGCTTGTCCTCGACATCGATCGACCGCCGCTCGGTCTTGATCAGATCCTTCAGCAGATCCTCGATCATCTGTCGCTGCGTTCCGAGCAGCCCGTCGACGGTGGCGCGATCGAGCTGGCGCTTGCAGACCCGTTCGACCACACCCTTGGCAGTGGAGGTGCCTTCGAGCTTGAGATCGATGACGTCGCCCGCACCGCCGCGCATGCACGCGAGGATCAAGGCGGGAGTGCCCTGCGTCAGCACGGCGACCGGGTTCGCGTGCGGGATCGCGGTCTGGATCCGGCGGAGCAGCTCGATGGCCATGCGCCCGTCGTCCTCGGAGACATCGCGGAGATCGACCAGGACGCACGGCGGTTCGGTGTGGTTCGCGTAGAGATCAGCGGCGGTCGAGAGATCATCAACGATGGTCACCGTCACCGCGAGCGCAGTCAGGCGCTCGACCAGGCTGCGCAGCTGGCCGCTCGTCCCCTGGGGGGCTATCAGGATCGCTGCGATCTCCACACGGACCTCATCTGAATACCCACCGGTTCTCGCCGGCCGCGTTGATCTCCGAGACCGAGTACGGCGCGTCGAAGTGACGCTCCGGAAGATAATAGTTATCGAGCAGATCGCGATAGTGCGGGCTGCTGGGATCGTAGATCACGCCTCCCGGCAAGGCCCACTTCACCTGGATCGGCTGGGGGAGCCCGAACGCGTCGCGGCGTGCCGTGGCGATGAACCGCTGGGCGGGACCATCCGCGGACTGCGAGAAATTGAGCCCGCTCCAGCTCGTGTCGGCGCGGTTGACTGCGAACATGTCTCCGGACTTCGGAAAGCCCGGCTCGTCGCCCTTCGGAAGCGACAGAGCCGTGTTCGGGAACAGCGGGTTGATCTTGAGCCGATGCAGCTTGCCCCAGTCGTAGTCCGCGGGGAGTGAACCCGGGAACACGGTCTCGAGGTGGGCCATCGCGTCGACCATCGCCTCGAGGATCACCTTCGTGCAGCTGTCATCGCCCGGGGTCGCCATGTCGTCGCAGACGATCGGTTGGTGGGTCGTGGCGCTCTGCACGAACGAATTCGGATCCGTGAGCAGTGCGTAGATGATGCGGACCAAGAAGTTGTCATCGAGATCGAACAGCTTGAGGCCGATCGCCGTCATCTCGTCGGACAGCAAGCGACTCAGCGCGAAGTGCATCCAGACGTTGAACACGCTGGTGGCTGCGGACTCAGCGCGGTTACCGAGTGCCGTGCCGAACGTCCACGGTTCGAGCAGGTCGCGCGCGGCGACCAAGCGGCCGCGGTCGATCATCGAGAGCCCGTTCAGGTACGCGATCGCGTCGCCGGGCGCGCCCGCCGGAGCATCGAGCCGTGACAGCGCGGCGCGGATGGCGGGCACGAGCTTCACGCCCACGTTGGAACGCGTGTCGTGCTGGATCCGCGCCATGTCGTCGGTGGTCATCCCCACGCCGCGCTCCTCGATCAGCTGCGAGATCCGCTCCTCGCGAACCCCGGCAGCGTAGGTGACGCCCACGTACAGCGGCCGCCCATCCACGGCGCGCTGGTTCAACGGATCTCCATCGAACGTGGCGCCGACCGGATCGGCGTTCGCGGTGGCGATGTAGTCATGCGGCGGCGGCGGGTTGATCGCGTGCGGGATGTAGCGCGGAGAGAGCTCGCCCTGCCACTCGGCGGTGCCATCGCCCGGCAGCACGAAGAACGGCGCCAGGCCTCCCGGGTTGGTCTGTGCGTTCCAGGTGTACGCGCGAGGATCGCGGACCGGCACCCGTGCGTGGGTGGTCCACCCGATGTTCAGATCGCGATCGATCATCGTCCAGTTCTGGCTGCCGTAGCTGAAGTCCGAGAGCGCGCGGAAGCCGCTGTCGACGTCGGTGGATCGACTGAGGTTCCACACCGCGCGGATCTCGAACGAGGGGTCGTATCCGGTATAGCGGACCGACATCGCGGTGGACGCCGTGCGCGGGATAACCATGTGAGTCACCGGATCGACGGTCGGGATGATCGGACCGTGATGGGGGACGACCTCGTAGGTCACGGTCCGGTGATCGCTGATCGAGCCGAGCGTTCCGATGTTGATGGTCTCGGTGAACGTCTGGATCGGCACCGGGCTGCCGTTGAACATCGCGCACGAGCCCTGCGCGCACGGGACGATGGTCTCGAGATAAACGTCGTTGACGTCGTGCTCGCTGACAGTGGCGGACCACGCGACCGCGCCGTTGGTCCCGAGGATCACGCCCGGGATCCCCGGGAAGGTCACGCCGAGCAGATCCATCGGGACGCGCTCGCCGGCGTTGCTCGACGTGGAGAGCACCGGATCCAGGGAGATGTCCGCGATCGTCAGGTGCGTCGGATAGAAGATCGAGGGGTTCGGCAGCTGGAGGTGCTGATCCGTGGCCAGCATCGCGGTGTCCTCGCCGGTGCGCGACGGACCGACCGCCCAGTTGTTCGACCCGGCGAACGGGTGCATGAACGCATGCGGTCCGAGGGCACCGTTGGGCCCGGTGTGGATGCCGTGCTGGAAGAACGCACGTGCGTTCGCGAACAGCTCGCGAGGCACGGTGGGGCGCGTGGTGGACGTCGCGCCGCTAGCGGGGCCGCCGGCCGGTGCCGTGCGGGCATGAGGTGCTCCGCCGTTCGAGCGCGATCCAGTGTCGACATCGAGGTTGGGGAAGCCATCGATCGTCGGGACCTTGCCGACCGGTGCGATCCGCACGATGTCGCGCGAGATGCCCTTGCGCGCGAACACGGCCGGAGGGTCGGCGGCGGTGGCGCCGTCGAAGGTCTGCCGGAGGTCCTGGTAGAGCTCGCTGAGCTCGATCTCGAACGGGGTCGACCACGACAGCGCGAACGCCTGGAACCGCCCGAGCACCAGCGAATCGACGGGGCTCCACGGGGTGAACCGCGTCGGATCGAAGCTGGCGAGGATGTCCTTGTCGATCTTCCACAGGCCGGTCTGGTTCTCGTCGGTGACGATCGAGGCGGCGTACCGATTGACGCCGTCGGCGTAGCGCTGGAGCAGGATCACGATTTGTTGGTCGGTGGGATCGGTCGAGGCCCGGAGCCTGTCCCAGGTCTGCTGGGCGAGCGGCTTCATCCGGTGAACGCGCATCTCCAGATCGGTATTGATCACCTTCGGATCGAGTGTGCCGAACAGCTCGGCGAGCGTACCGGCGCCGAACCGCCGCAGGATGTCGAGCTGGGGCAGCCGATCATGCGCGATCACGTAGCCCTGCACGAACGCGCCATCGCTCAGCGTCTCGGCGTTGATGTGCGCCAGGCCGTAGCGATCGCGCGCCACGTGGACGGGGCGGAGCAGGCCGGCGTCGGCCGGAAGAATGATCTCGGCATCGAGCGGGAGCTCGTCGAACGGACCAACGGTGTTGTTGTCACCGCACGATCCGGTGAGAACCCCAGTGATGGCGAGCAAGAGGGTGACGCGGCCCATGGCCGGCACGATACCGGAAAACGCGGGAGCGCAGTACGATGCGCGGGATGTCCGAGCACCTGTTCCTTCGCGCGTGTCGGCGGCAGCCGGTCGAGCGGACGCCGATCTGGATGATGCGTCAAGCAGGCCGGTACTTGCCGGCCTATCGCGCGGTCCGGGCACGCGCCTCGTTCCTCGAACTGTGCAGGACCCCGGAGCTCGCCTGCGAGGTCACGCTGCAGCCGATCGACGAGTTCGGCTTCGACGCGGCGATCCTGTTCAGCGACATCCTGATCACGCTGCCGGGGATGGGGCTCGAGGTCGCGTTCCCCGATTCCGGACCGAAGATCGGGACGCCGATCCGCACGCGCGCGGCGATCGATGCGCTCGTCGTCCCCGATCCGACCTCCGCGCTCGCGCCCTCGCTCGAGGCGATCCGCCAGATCAAGCGCGGCCTCGCCGGTCGCGTGCCGCTGATCGGGTTCGCCGGCGCGCCGCTGACGATGCTGACCTACGCGGTCGAGGGCGGCGGCTCCAAGGACTACGCGCACACCAAGAAGCTGCTCTACGGAGATCCGGCGGCCGCCCACGCGCTGCTCGACAAGCTCGCCCGGACCTGCGCCGCGTTCCTCGAGGCGCAGGTCGAGGCCGGTGCGGACTGCGTGCAGATCTTCGACAGCTGGGGCGGCATCGTCTCGCCCGGGGACTTTCGCGAGTATCCGCTGCGGTATGCCAAGCGCGTGATCGAGACGCTGCGAGCATCCGCCGCGTTCAAGGGCAAGGACATCCCGATCATCTACTTCGTCAACGGCTGCGCTCCCTACCTCGACGACTACGCATCGAGCGGTGCCGACGTGCTCGGCGTCGACTGGCGCGTCGGAATCGATGAGGTTCGCCGCCGGGTAGGTGACGGGGTGGCGTTGCAGGGCAACCTCGATCCGGGGGCGCTGTTCGCGAGTCCCGCCGAGATCCGGGCGCGGGTCGCCGAGATCCTCGAGCGTGCGGGGCGCACGGGGCACGTGTTCAACCTCGGCCACGGCGTCCTTCCGGACACCGATCCCGAGCACGTGCGGGCGATGGTCACGGCCGTCAAAGAACTGTCGGCGCGGGCGTAGCGATGCGGATCGCGGTGATCGGAGGTGGGCTCGGTGGTCTCGCGGCGGCACGCGCGCTGGTCGCCGCCGGGCACGATCCGCAGGTGCTCGAGGGGAAACCGCGCGCGGGCGGGGTGCTCGGCACGACGATCGCCGATGGCTACGTGCGCGAGCACGCGGCGAGCTCGTTCCTCGGGAGCCCCGCGCGCGGAGGGCGGGTGCTGTGTGAGGAGCTCGGAGTTCCGGTCGAGAAGGCGTCGCCGGCTGCCAAGCGGCGGTGGGTGTTCCTCGACGGCAAGCTGCGAGCGCTGCCGAGAACCCCATTCGAGATGGTGCGCACCGACCTGCTGACCTGGCGGGGCAAGCTCGATCTGCTCCGCGAGCCGCTGCGCCCGCCGCGCGGGTCCGGCGACGAATCGGTGTACTCGTTTGCGGCGCGCAGGTTCGGAGCGGAGGCGGCGCGCGCGGTGGTGGCACCGTTCGTGACCGGCATCTTCGCGGCGGATGCGCATGACGTCAGCCTCGAGGCAGGATTTCCGCGGCTCGCGGAGCTCGATGCCGGTGGCGGACTCGTACGCGGCTTCGCGGGTCAGGCCGCGAAGGCAGTGTTCCGCCGGTTCGCCGGTGGGAGCAAGCAGAGCGCGCCCTCGGGCTTGTTCGCGCCGCGCGGTGGGCTCGGCTCGCTGGTCGATGCGATCGCGCGCGAGCTCGGCCCGCGCCTTCACCTGGGCCACCCGGTGAGCCAGATCGGCGCGGATGATCGTGGCGTGCGCGTGGATGGTGAGGTGTGGGATGCGGCGGTGCTCGCGGTCCCCGCCGAGGACGCGGTGAAGCTGGTCGCGCCGCTGCCCGAGCTCGCGAGCCGGCTGCGTGCGTTTCATCGCGCCCCGACGCAGATCGTCTACCTCGGCTATCCCACGGCGGCGATCGCCGGTGCGGTCGATGGCTTCGGTTTTCTGGTCGCGCAGGGCGAGGATGTTCGCGTGCTCGGCGTGGTGTTCGAATCGGTCGTGTGGCCGGGGCGCGCCCCTGCGGGTCACGTGCTGTTGCGCTGCATCTTTGGAGGCGGCCGCGATCCGAGCACCGCCGCGCTCGACGATGCGACGCTGATCGAGCACGCGCGCCGTGATCTCGGCGTGGTGCTGCGTGCGACCGGAACCCCGACCCACGCGAGCGTCGTGCGCTGGACGCGCGGCGTGGCGCAGTATCCGGTCGGGCATCGCGATGCGGTACGGCTCGCTGTCACGGCCGCCCGCACGCACCGGATCGCACTCGCGGGTGCCGATTACCGCGGGCCGGGCGTCAACGACCTGTGCGCGGATGCGGATGTGATCGTCGAGGAGCTACGTTCGTGGGTGTGAAGCTGGCGGCGTGGGCGCTGCTCGCCGTTGCCTGCTCGGGCAACAAGTCGCGCCCCGTCGAGGATGCCAAGCACCCCGCGCCGACGCCTGCCGGGGGCGACGATGCGGCGGCCCGCGCCGATGCCGCGAGCACCACGCCGCCAACGCCGGTCGCGACCACCGGGGACGTGTCGGTCCGCGTCGAGTGGGAGGGTGTGCCGTCCGCCGTCCGTGCGTCGCCCGGGACCACTGCGTGTGGGACGCCGCGGCGCCCGCAGGTGTCTCCAAGCACCACCTGGGGCATCGGCGACGTGGTGGTGATCGTCGACGGCGCGCCCGGTTCGATCGGAGAAGCACATGTTCGGCTCGAGGACTGTGGGCTGAGCCCGCGGATCGCGATCGGCAGCTCGCTGATGATCGACAGCGCCGCGGATCGTCCCGCGAAGCTCGTGATCGCCGAGCGCCGCCGCGCCGCCGCGCTCGACGCCAAGTTGGAGGAGTCCACGTCCAGGCGACCCGTGCTGCTACCGATCACGGGACACGCCGTCGCGGTGGCCCTCGATCCGGGTGCGGTCTACGAGGTCGTGACCGAGGGCAAGGATCCGGAGACCGCGTGGATCGTGGCCGCGAACGCGGCGGTCACCGATCCCGGCGGCGCGGTGCTGGTGAAGGACGTCCCGTCGGGCGTGCACGCAGTGCGCGCCTGGTTACCGCCGCGCGCCGGTCAGCCCGCGCGTCATGCGGCGGGACAGGTCACCGTGGCAGCCGGCGATCTCGCGGAGCTGACCTTGCAGCTGGTTCCCTAGCAACGGCGGCGACGACGGCCGCCGCGTTGTTCGCGCCGGCCGAGTACGGTCGCGCCGCGACCAGCCACGCGAACTGCGCGGCCGCTGCGCCCGACCAGGCCGGCGGCGCGGTGGTCAGACGCGGGTGGCCGCCCGAAGTAGGTCTACGTGAGCCGCTGTGCGCGAGGTTCGGTTTGACAGATCGAGGTCGACCCCGGATGATCTATCGATGATCGGGGCCACCGTCGGCAGCTATCGGATCACCGACGAGATCAGCGTCGGTGGCATGGGCACCGTCTATCGCGCCGAGCACACCCTGATCGGTCGCATCGCCGCCGTGAAGATCCTGCATCCGGAGCTCTCCGGCAGCCGCGACATCGTCAACCGGTTCTTCAACGAGGCCAAGGCCACGACGACGATCAAGCACCCCGGCATCGTCGAGGTGTTCGACTTCGGATACATGCCCTCGGGACACGCGTTTCTGGTGATGGAGTTCCTCGAGGGCACCCCGCTCGCGCAGCGGATCAAGAACCGCGGCATCGTTCACGAAGCGGAGGCCGCCCTGATCATGCGCGGCGTCTGCAGCGCCCTGGCCGCGGCGCACGCGAAGGGGATCGTCCACCGCGACCTCAAGCCCGACAACATCTTCGTCGTGCCCGATGCCGATTCACCGCTCGGCGAGCGTACGAAGATCCTCGATTTCGGGATCGCCAAGCTGACGGATGTGGGGCTCGCTGGCTCGGCGACCAAGACCGGCGCGGTGATGGGAACGCCGACGTACATGTCCCCGGAGCAGTGCAGCGGGCGTGGGACGGTCGACCTTCGCGCGGATCTGTATTCGATCGGCTGCATGCTCTACGAGCTGGTCGCGGGGCGGCCTCCGTTCGTGAATGCGGGCGCAGGCGAGCTGCTCGGCTCGCACCTCTACGTCGAGCCCGACCCGCTGTCGAAGCACGCGCAGGTCTCACCGGAGATGGAGCGCCTCGTGATGTCGCTGCTGCAGAAGCGTCCCGAGCACCGCATCCAGAGCGCGCCGGAGCTCGGGCAGGAGCTCGTGCAGATCGCGCAGATGCACGGCTGGATCACCGCGAACAACACCGATCCGCTCGGTCGGTTCTCGATGCAGCACGTCACGGCGCGGGGCAGGGCTCCGCATCCGGTGATGACGCCGGCCCACCTCACGCCGGGCGCGGCCGTGATGCCAACCCTGCCCACGCCATCGGCGCAGAGCTATCACGCGCCGGCGGGGTTCGACGCACCCAGGCCGACGACGCTGTCGGGTGGGTCGGGCGAGAGCCAGATCAGCCACCCGGTGCCGTCGAAGCGTGGCCTGGTGATCGGAGCGGCCGCAGTGACCGCGATCGCGCTCGGCATCGGCCTGTTCATCGCGACGAGCGGTGGCGGTCCGTCCGGAGATCGCACGGGTATCGGCACGGCGCCGGAACACCAACCCAACGTGAAGCCAGCGGACGTGAAGCCCGCCGACGTGAAGCCCGCCGACGTGAACCCTGCGGCCGTGAAACCCGCGGACGTGAAACCTGCGGCCGTGAAGCCCGTCCACACCAAGCCTGTCGAGACCGAGCCGACGACGAAGCCCGTCGCTACCAAGCCTGCCGGCGCGAAGCCCGCGGTCAAGCAGGCAACCATCAAGCCGACCACAAAGCCGCCGACCACGAAGCCGCCGAGCACCAAACCGCCGAGCACCAAGCCGTCGACGACCCAGCCGAAGGCGAAGAACGATCTACTCGAGACCGATCTGTGATGCGCGCGGTCGTTGGCGTGTCCCTCCTGCTCGTCGCCCCGACCGCACCGCCATTGCACCGCAGCCCGCAGCCGCCGCAGACGGTAGCCGAACGCTATCCCTTCGCGGGATCGCGGCGCACCACCGTGGTGGCCTCCTCGATCTCGAGCCGCTCGTCGCCGGCGTCCGGCGCCTGCGGATCGACCACCATCACCTCGCCGCGCTCGGCGCGCTCCAGATCTCGATTGGCATCGGTGCGGTTGCGGCGCAGCAGCCGGATCGGAAGGCGACCGGCGTTGCTGCACCCGAGCACCTCGACCTTGCCCTTCTGCGACCACGGCTCCTTCACGACGCGCCATGCCGTCGGCTCGTCGGCGAGCGTGCGCGGTTCGCGGCGCAGCACGAGGTAGCTGAACTTGAGCCCGGCGTCGCGGAGGTGCGTGAGCCGCGCCAGCTCGGCGGTCCTCGGCGGGAGCTTGACGGCGCGATCCTCGTGACACCAGTCGGTCGGATCCGCGAGGGCTGGGCAGGGTGCGCTCTGGCGCGTGCACGGCGCGAACACGTGGGCTCCGCGCGCGATCAGCTGATCGCGTACGGCGTGCAGCGAACGCGAGGTCTCGCGCAGGGCGGGCTCGATCACGATCACCGCGCCATCGCGTGCGACGGCGGCGAGCGCGCGCTCGACGAGCGCCATCTGCGCGGGCTCGCCGAGCTCGTTCAGCAACGTCCCCATCACGACGAGATCGGCATCAGCGAGCCGCGCGGACGTCGCATCATCGACGCGCGTCGCGATCGTAGTCGCGGTGCGGCGTCGAGCGGCGAGATCGCGCACGCTGGCGGCGGCGATTCCGAGCGCGGCGGAGTCGCGATCGATCGCGGTGATCGCGAGCGGGACCGACGTGCTCGCGACGAGGCCGAGGCTCATCGCGCCGCAGCCCGCTCCGAGATCGATCACCCGGAGCGGGCGGGCCGCGGGGAGCGCACCGCGGTAGGCGAGCTCGCGGTACGGGATCGCGACCTTCATCGCGTCGGCGATCGTGAAGAACACCGCGCGCGCCGCGAGGTCGCCGGTACGATCGGTGGGAGCCGCGAGCCGCGCTCGGTCGCTGGTATAGCGCTCCGACCGATCCTGGATCGATCGGATCAGGGCGCCGGTCGTCAGCGCTGCGGGCCCGAGGGCCACGCGGGCCGCCGCGTACACCGCGTCCTCGAGCTCGACGGGAACGACGATCGCGCTCAGCCTGCGCCCTTGTCCTTCGCAACGGGCGTCGCACCACCCGACGTCGATTGCGACGCGGTTTCGGACGCCGGCGCCGTCTTCGCCGCGTCGCTGGGAGCTTGACCGGGCTCCGGCTTCGCCTCGGCTTTTGGCGCGCTCGCTCCGTCCTTCGGCATGGCTTTGGGCATCGCCTTCGGCAGCTCCGGAAGCGGTGGAATCGTATCGGCGCGGCCGAGCGGCAGGTCCTCACCGAGCACGCGCATCGGCTGGGTCTGGCGCAGCGTGTTCGGCGTTACCGAGGCGACCATCCGCGGGGGCAGACCGGGTGGGGTTACAAACGCGGTCTCGGTAGGCTCGTCGATGGCGAACGGGTTGATCGGCAGCTCGACGGGCTGCGTCGACTCCCCCTCCATCTGGTGCGGAATCCCCTCCGTCACATCGAGCACCTGGACCGCGACACCGGTGATGTTGTCGTGGCCACCGCGGGTCTTCGCGAGCTCGACCATCTCGGCGAGCGCATCGCCTGGCCTGTCGACGCTGAGCCGCTGCGCGATCTCGTCCTCGGAAGGGAAGTAGTCGTGCATGCCGTCGGAGCACAACAGCAGCCGATCACCGCGGCGCAGCGTCACGTGCGCCATCTCGACGCCGACGTCGGCCGAGACCCCGATCGCGTTCACGAGGATCGTGCGGAGCGGGGAGACCTGCGCCTCCTCGATCGTCAGCTTGCCCTCGATGACGAGGACCTCGGCGACCGTGTGGTCGGTGGTGATCTGTGAGGGCTTGCCGTCGCGGATCAGGTACGTGCGGCTATCGCCGACGTGCGCGACGAACGCCTCGGGACCGGCGACCAGCACGACATCGAGCGTGGTGCCCATGCCGGCCTTGTCGGACTCGGCCTGGCCGCGCTGATAGACCGCCTGGTGCGCCGACAGCACGGCGTTCTGCAGGAGCTGCACGATGCCACGACGTCCGGCGTCGCTCGGCGCCTTCTTGAACGCTTCGATCTCGATGCGGGCGACTTCGAGCGTCTGGCGAACCGTCTCGACGGCCATCGCCGAGGCGACCTCGCCCGCGGCATGTCCACCCATGCCGTCCGCGACGATGAAGATGCCCTTCACCGGCTCCATGAACGCGCAATCCTCGTTGTGCTCCCGGACGACACCGACATCGGTGACGAGCCAGGCTTCCAGGGTTACGCCCGAGGCTGATGAGGCCTCGTCTTGGGGGTCCGCAGTCATTCAGATACCTTGAACAAAACGAATTCTCCTCCGCGTATCACCGCGCCGCAAGCGCTTGTACCCAAATGCTTCAGCTTACAGTCGCGTGTCACGGGCGATCGAGATCGGCGGGGGCGGTGAGCCGGCGAGCGCCATCGCACGCCCCTGCGCCGCCAGCCGGGTGACGCACAGCTCGATCGCCGCTGGCTCGCGGTCCACGGTCAAGAACCGCCGGGCGAGCCGCTGGGCGACCGCCGCGGTGGTGCCCGATCCGGCAAACCAGTCCGCGACCCGGTTCCCCGGCTCGGTGACCGCGCGCAGGATCCGCTCTACCAACCGCTCGGGTTTCTGCGACGGCCAGCCCGTTCGCTCACGGTCCGAGTGGTTCAGGGTCTCGATGTCCGCCCACCAA
Organism: Myxococcales bacterium; assembly: GCA_043753855.1. Lineage (GTDB taxonomy): Bacteria > Myxococcota_A > Polyangia > Haliangiales > Haliangiaceae > JABFXX01. Next base: position 27,134 of record JAYUVX010000395.1, read on the forward strand.
TCCTCGGGGATCTTTCCGTCCGCGACCGGATAGCGATACACGCGGCCGGTCTTGCGGTCGGTCTTCTCCTGGACCGCGGCACCGCCATCGAGGACGACGCGCATGTGCGAGCCACCGCGCCGCGGGACTCGGATCGCGTCGGGATAGAACGCCCAGTCCTCGCCCCGCGCGTACCACAGGATGGTGTCGTGCTTGCGCCCGAACCCGCGGCGGCTCTTCCCGCCGACCGCGTAGCACCAGACCAGCTCGTTCACGAACTGTTCGCGGCCGAACAGCCGATCGAGCGCGACCTTCACGTAGTGGACGGCGCGATAGTCGAGGTGGACGAACAGCGATCCGCGCGGTGCGAGCACGCGCCGGCTGTGCTCGAGCAGCGGGGTCAGCCAGGTCACGAAGGCGTCCGGATCATCGGCGCGATCGGCGTAGCGGTGGCCCCGTCCGCGCTGGACGATGCCGGTGCCGAACGGCGGATCGATGTAGATCGCGTCGAGCGACCCATCGACGACGCGCGCGGCCTCCTCGATCGCGTCGCCGCACACCACGCGATCGCAGATCCGCTCGGCGCGCCCGAACTCGAGCAGCTCGTCGCGCGCCGGGACTCCGTGCAGCAGCGGCTCGCTCTCCATCCAGGGACGACAGTACACTCTCGCCGTGCGGTTCGGTCTCTGGTACCCGCTGGAGTCCGCGGGCGAGCACGCACCGGCGGAGCCCGGGATCTTGCAGCTGCGGCTCGCGAGCGGCCTCATCGACTATCCCCGCGGGAAGAGCGCGATGGTCCACTACGCGCATGCGGCCGACGTCCGTGCTGCGGCGCTTGCCCTGGCCACGGGACATGCGGACGACAGACTGGTCTGCCGGCATCTGATCGAGATCGACGGGGCTACTGACCTCGGCACGTTCCATGCGAAGTTACATGCCGAGTTCGTTCGCCGGTTCGGTTCGCCGCCGGTGTTCCCCCCAAGACCATCCGATGAGCCTGATCGAAGCTGAATCCACGGGACCCGTCGAGGGGGATGCACCGCTCGTCACCCCGCCGCGCCCGCCCCATCGCCGGGTCTCGGTGTCGCTGCTGTTCACGCTGACCGTGCTGATCGGCACCGTGGTCGCCATCTACTTGACGTTCCCTGCGCGCCACAACGTGCTGATGACCGAATCGATTGCCGCGCACCAGGACTCCGCGACCCCGCGCGATCTGACCGCGCCATCGCCCGCCGAGCTCCGCGCGTGGGCGATCGGCGTGGTCGGCAAGGATCCGCCGCTGCCGGTCGCATCGGCGAAGGTCACCGGGGCACGCACGATCGAGATCCTCAATCGCAATGCCGCGGTGCTCGACGTCGAGGTCGGCGGCGAGCGCGTCACCTACGTGATGCAGCGTGCGCGCGGCATCGCGCCGGATCAGGCCGAGCGACTCGACGGGGACGTTCGGGCGGTGGCGTGGCGCCAGGGTCCGTACACCTGCGTCGGCGTCGGCCCTGCGGCGAGCGTCACCCGCTGGCGCGCTGTGTTTCCGTAGTCACTCCGGGGCGATCGTCACGCACGCGGTGCCGCGTCACCGATGCCGCCCGCGCAGGAGATCCGGCGTGGGGGGACAATACGTCGACGGTATCGGATGCATACCCGCCGCGCTCGCCGAGCAAACCCGCCTCGCGCGGGGCATCGTCCTCGGCGTGCCGCAGGTCGATCCGGCCGGCCCCGCCGGCGTTCGAGCCGACCACGGTCGCGTAGGTCGCGACTGCTGGATCATGACGTCGAGGCCTTTGACCTTGACCCACCAACCACCCGGACTGGGAACCGCAACCTACGCGGCAGGTTCGGGCACGTCACGCCACGGCTACTCCTCGGGCTCGTCGCCGAGGTGCACTGCGCGGCGGATCGTGGCCTTGCCGAACTTCTGCGCGAGCCTGTCGATCGTGTCATCGAGCCGCTCCCCGCGCGCGCGGGCGGCCTCGCCGAACCCGAGCTGGCGGGGTGCATCGCGCGGCTCGAGCCCGGTGGCGGTGACGCCGCACAGGCGAACCCGCGATCCCTTGCGCGGCTCGATCGGGACCTTGCCAAGCAGCTCGATCGCGGTGCGGCCGAGCACATCGCCGTTGCTGGTCGGCGCATCGAGCGTGATCCGCCGGGAGATCTCGCGGAAGTCGTCGTACTTGATCGCGAGGACCACGGCACGGGCACGCAGGTGGTTCGCGCGCAGCCGGCTCGCCACGCGGTCCGCTTGGTCGAGCAGGACCACCGCGAGATCCCCGCGATCATCGAGGTCGTCGTCGAACGTCTCGCGATGACCGACCGAGACCGGATCGCTCTCGGGCACGACCTCGCGCGAGTCCTCACCGCGGGCGAGCGCCGCGAGGTGATGACCGGTGATCGCGCCGAGCCGGCCCACCAGCGCGGACTCGGGGTACCGCGCGACGTCGCCGATCGTGGACAGGCCCATGCTCGCGAGCGCCTCTCGGGTGGCCTCGCCCACGCCCCACAGCCGGGTCATCGGCAGCGGATGGAGAAACGCGAGGAGGCCCTCGGGGG
>JAYUVX010000396.1:0-3282 GCA_043753855.1 Myxococcales bacterium
ACCGTGGAGGCGTTCGGCGCGCAGGACGTGCCGTTCGAGCATCTCGTGCGCGTGCTCGACGTCAAGCGCGACGAGAGTCGGTTCCCGATCTACCAGGCGTTCTTCTCGTACCAGGATGCGCGGCAGCGCCCGCCCGCGTGGGGCGATCTGCAGCACGCGAACCTGCCAGTGTTCCAACCCGCGGCTGCGCAGGACGTGGCGCTGTGGTTCCTCGACGGCAAGGACGGCGTCGTCGGTGGCCTCAACTACAACACCGACATTCTCGATCCGGAGACCGTCACGCGCTGGCGGCGCCGATTCCTCGCGATCGTCGACGCCATTGCGATGAACCCCGAGCGTCCGCTGCGCGAGATCCTCGCCGTCGCGACCGACGAGCGCGCGCAGCTCTCCGCCTGGAACAAGACCGAACGCCCGCTCGCCGCCGACGCAAATCTAGCGACGAAGTTTGCGAACCTCGCGAAGCACGGCACCAAGCCGGCGATCCGTCACCTCGGCAAGACAGTGACGTACGCCGATCTCGCGTTCGAGCGCGATCGCGTGGCCGCCGCGCTCGCCGAGCACGGCGTGGGCAAGGGCGACGTGGTGGGCCTGCTCGTCGAGCGCTCGCCGTTCATGCTCGCGGCGCTGCTCGGCACGCTCGCGACCGGTGCGACGTACCTGCCGCTCGATCCGAACTTCCCGGCATCGCGCCTCGCGTTCATGCTCGAGGATGCGCGGGCGAAGGTCGTGATCAGTGACGTCGATGTCGCCGAGCTCGGCATCCCCGCGGAGACGCTGCTGCGGCCCGAGACGATCGCGCGGTGCACCGGCGCTGTACCGGCCGGCTCCGCGGGCCCCGACGATGCGGCGTATCTGATCTACACGTCGGGCTCCACCGGCAAGCCGAAAGGAGTGCGGGTCCCGCACCGCGCTGTCGTCAACTTCCTCGCGGCGATGCGCGAGCGACCCGGCCTCACGGCAAATGATCGCCTGGTCGCCGTGACCACGCTGTCGTTCGACATCGCGGTGCTCGAGCTCATGCTGCCGCTGACGTGCGGCGCCGAGATCGTGCTCGCCACGCGCGACCAGGCGACCGATGGCACCGCACTACGCAGCCTGCTCGAGCAGACCAAGGCGAGCGTCATGCAGGCAACGCCGGCGACCTGGCGCATGCTGATCGAGGCCGGATGGCGCGGCGGCATGTCGTTCAAGGCGCTATGCGGTGGTGAGGCGCTGCCGCCCGAGCTCGCCGAAGGCCTGCTCGATCGCGTGGGCACGCTGTGGAACATGTACGGCCCGACCGAGACCACGGTGTGGTCCACGTGCGGCCGCATCGAGGCGGGTCGCGGTGGCGTGACCATCGGCAAGCCGATCGACAACACGCAGATCTGGATCGTCGACGATCACGGAGATCTCGCGCCGGTCGGCGTTCCCGGCGAGCTATGCATCGGCGGCGATGGCGTGGCGCTCGGCTATCACGAGCGCCACGAGCTGACCGCCGATCGCTTCATCCGCGACACGTTCTCCGGCCGCGCGGGCGGCCGGATGTATCGCACCGGCGACCTCGCACGCTGGCGTGCCGACGGCGAGCTCGTTCACCTCGGCCGCACCGACTTCCAGGTCAAGGTCCGCGGCTACCGCATCGAGCTCGGCGAGATCGAGGTCGCGCTCTCACGTCACGCGCAGATCGGCGAGGCCTGCGTGGTGGCACAACCCGGACCCGGCGGCGAGCAGCGGCTCGTCGGCTACCTGGTGGCCAAGGCGGGAACGTCGGTGCCTCCGCCACAGGCTCTGCGCGAGCACCTCGCGACGTCCCTGCCCGACTACATGCGCCCGGCGGTGTTCGTGACGCTCGAGAAATTGCCGCTCACGCCGAACGGCAAGGTCGACCGCCGTGCGCTCCCCGCGCCCGAGGGACAGCAAGCGGTGGAGTCCACCGCGAGCTACCGTGGACCGCGCACGCACACCGAACAGATGGTGGCCACGGCGTGGCGCGAGCTGCTGTCCGTCGAGCGGATCAGCGTCAGCGATAACTTCCTCGACCTGGGGGGTCACTCGCTGCTGATCATGCAAGCGATCGCGAAGCTCGAGGCGCGCACCGGCAAGCGCATCAGCCCGCGCGCGTTCATCTTCCAGACGCTCGAGCAGATCGCGCGCGAGTACGAGACCAAGGCCCCCGATGCGCCGAAGTCACCGCAACCGCCGCAGGGTGGCCGCCTGAGTCGCTGGTTGTCGTCGCTGATTCCCGGCTCGAAGTCGTGACCTACGCGCCGTCGCGCATGAAGTAGAACCCGGAATACGCGTCGATATCGCGGCCGCGCGTGAACGGAATCTCGCAGTGCTGCTCGCGATTGACCCAGTCGTCGACCAGGCGATAACCGAGCGCGGTCGCTTCGGCGACGAGCGCGGTGCGGTTGTAGATGCGATACGCGTGAAACGCGCGCCCGGTCGACTGCACGGTCACGAACGACTCGCCGTCGTACACCGGTAGCTTGTTGAGCAGGAGGTGCTGCGGCAGGCTACCGACCTGCCCGAGCAGCTCGGTCAGCGTGAGGTCGACGTACTGCATCGCCCCGGCGGAGAAGAAGATCGTGCAGCCTTTCGCGTCCGCGACGGAGCTCGTAAACTCGAGACCTTCGCTCGGGCGCTCCTGCGCGAGCTCGGCGCCGACCTTGACGATCGCCGGCACGTCCTCGACCAGCCAGCGCATGCCGTGTGGGTAGTTGAGGTAGCTCCGCCAACCGTGATAGCTGACGCCGACGTGGCCACCGAAGTCGAACAGGAAGGCCCTGGCATCGATGAGCTTCGCCAGCCAGAACAGCACGGCGTAGTCGCTCTGGTTCGCCTTCTCCATCCGGTGCCGGTACAGCCCCGCGAGCTCGGCGTGGTCGTATCCGACCTTGGAGCCGGCCGGGATCGAGGCTTCGGCCTCGGCGAACGTCTCGTAGACCCCGCGGAATCGGTTCGGCGGGCGACGCGCGAACGACCGCTCGTAGTCTACCTGGAGGAGCTGGCCCATGACGGGCAACCGCCACGCATTGCGTGAAATTCGCTGCGCCAGATCGATGAGACCCACGGCGAGTACGTATCATGTCGGGGTCATGTCCGCTCCGCGCATTCATGTCGATCCGGTGAGCTTCGAGCCCTGGAAGATCCAGGCGCTGACTCACGCGCTCTCCGATCACCCGCTCCTCCAGCTCGATTCCCTGATCGAGCTGGGCAAGCGGCAGCAGGCGCGCAACCTCGTGCGCACCCACAGCGCCGACGCCACCGCCGGCACCAGCTTCGCCGATGCACCGAACC
>JAYUVX010000397.1:0-9930 GCA_043753855.1 Myxococcales bacterium
GGATGGACAACGACGTCTACGGTCATATCAACAACGTCGCGTACTACAGCTTCTTCGACTCGGCGGCGAACCGATTCTTGATCGAGCGTGGTGGGCTCGACATCGTGACCAGCCCGATCATCGGCCTCGTCGTCGAATCGAAGTGTGTCTACCACGCACCGCTCGCGTACCCGCAGCAACTGCGCGCCGGCGTGCGGGTGGACCACCTCGGCAATCGCGCGGTCACCTACGGCATCGCGATCTTCGCAGAGGACGATCCGCAGGCAGCCGCGCACGGGCACTTCGTCCACGTGTTCGTCGATCGCGATACCCGCGCGCCGACTGCGATCCCGGACCGGCTTCGCGCGGCGCTGCACTCGCTGCAGCCGGTGACGTAGCAACCGGAGGTGTAATGCCGCGGCGGGCGCTGCGTCTCCCAGGGGAAGCCGCGCAATCCAGCGCACTTCCAACCGGAGAACTGCCATGACGACCCAGACCCCGACCAAGACCGAGCCCGAATGTCGCTGTTCCCAGGCCGCGTGCGGCTGCAATGCCTCCAAGGCCGAGCGCTGCACGTGCGGAGGGTCCTGTCGCTACGCGCGCACGTGCCGCTGCGGCGCGGGATGCGACTGCGCCACGGCGAAATAGCCCGCCAGCGCTCCCCGGCCGGCTGCGTCGTGAACGCGGCCGCCCTATCCTGCGTGGAAGCCCATGAGCGATACCGAGACCACCTTGCCCACCACCTCCGAAATCATCGCGCAGCTCGTCGCGAGTCATCGCGAGTTCCTCGGCTTCGTGCAGCGGCGTGTGGGCGACCGCGCGCTCGCCGAGGAGATCGTGCAGGAGGCACTGGTCAAGAGCCTCGATCGGATCGGCGAGATCCGCGAATCCGCGGTCGGGTGGTTCTACCGGGTGCTGCGCAACGCGATCATCGATCGCGCGAGGCGCGCCCAGGCGGCCGACCGTCGGCTCGCCGCACTCGCCGCCGAGCTCGAGACCGCTGCCGAGGATACGGACCTCCAGGCGGTGGTCTGCCGCTGCGTCGGTGCGCTCGCCGGCACGCTCAAGCCCGAGTACGCCGATGCGCTGCGCCGGATCGATGTTGATGGGGTGGCGGTGAAGGACTATGCCGACCAGCAGGGCATCTCGCCGAGCAACGCCGGCGTCCGCGTGTTCCGAGCGCGCGAGGCGCTGCGCAAGCAGGTCGTCCGCGCCTGCGGGACGTGCGCCACGCACGGCTGCCTCGATTGCACCTGCGGCGGACCCTCCGCGCCAAGTAGCCCATGATCACCTGCGCGCCCGTCCCCGCGGGGTTCTCGGCGGGCGGTTTAGCCCGATGGGCGATCGCGCACGCCTGAACCCAGCCAGACTGCGGGGATCTCGGGGGCGTTGACCGGCACGGGTCCTGCGTATGGGCTCGGCCATGAAGATCTGCCTTGCCCTCGTTATTGCCCTCACGGCCTGCAGCCACAAGTCCGACACCAAGACGCCGGCCAGCGGCGGCGGCGGAACCGCGGCCGCCGATGACAGCGCGATGGTCGACCCCACGCTCCCGTCATGGGCGCCGAAGTCGTGCAAGAGCTATCACACGGTCGTCGTGAAGGCCGTCGACTGCACGGAGATCGATCAGGGCACGCGTGACTCGATCAAGAGCAAGTACGAGACTCAGAACACCGCCTGGCACGATCTGCAGAATGCACCGCCGGAGCGGATCACCGAGATCGGCCAGGAGTGCCAGTCCAGCCACGACACCGTTCACGCGCAGGCGAGCGGCAAGTGCGGGATCGCCGCCGAGGCAACCGCTTCGCACTAACGTCGACGTGCACGAAGCAGGTTCCCGCTCCGCAAGGGCTAGCTGGACAGGTGCGCCGTTTGCCGGTTGGGGGTAGGTTCGCTGGATGAAGGCCTACAACGTCCAAGTCGGTTTCCAGGTGTACCTGAGCGAGGGCGGCGAAGAGGTCGGCGCCGTCCGCGAGGTGGCGAAGGATCACATCGTGGTCTACGTCGAGAATTCCGGCGAGTTCAAGATCCATGGACCCGAGGTCACGTCGGCGCACGACGGCAAGCTGATCCTCGATCCGAAGAAGCTGTCGCCGGAGATGCTCGCAGCGACCGCCCACGCGCACGATCTCGAGACCGAGTGACCGGCGGTCGATGACTCCTGTGACGCGCGCGATCAGCGACGCCCAGCAGCTGCTCGATCAAGTCCAGTCGCTGGGCCGGATCGCGAAGCTCGAGGTCGAGCCCCACGCGTATGCCGGTCAGATCGCCGCGGAGCTCGTCGCCGCGACCACGATCGCAGAGCTCGACGCCCGCGACGACCGGCTCCGCCTCGCACTCGCAGCGATCGACGCCACGATCGAACGGGTGTTCCGGATCCACCTCGATCACGCGCTCGCCGCAGATACGTCGATCGCGGCGCCGACCCGCAAGGTGTTCGCCGCGACGATCCTGTCCTACGCCGGGAAGCTCGAGCTGCTGCAGGCCCGCGCACGAGACATCGCGGCGCGCAGCTCACCCGCCACGGCGCATCAGGTCGCCGAGCTCGTCGGTGAGGCTGCACGCAGCTCGCTCGCCCTCCGCGATGCCCTGCGCGCGCCGCTGCTCGCGCTGATCGCCCGGCTCGCGAATGACACGGCAGCCGCCGCCGATGCCACGGCGCGCGACCGCCGGCTCGAGGAGCCCACGCGGCGCACGTGGAGCGCCGTACGCCGGGACCTCGAGGCGATCGCGAATCAACCCGAGAGCATCGCTGCGGCCACGGCCGCGGCCCGCCGCGCTGTGTGGCCCGATCAGCTCGACGATCCAGATCCTGCGCTCGAGCCAACGTTCGCAGACCTCATCGAGCTTGACTGATCGCCAGGCCGACGAGCCCTGCGGCGATGATCACCAGCGGCTCCGGGACGTTCTCGAGCTCGATCACCACGCCCGGCGTCCCGAGCGCGATCAGCACGGTCGGAACATCGAGGATCGCACGACGCCCGAGCAGATCGTCGCGTCTCCGATCGCGCCGGCAGCCGCGCTGTGCCAGCTACCTGCCGCCGGCGGCCGGCGTAGACTGTCCGAATGACGAGCCCGATCGCTCGCGGAGTCCTGATCGCCATCGCCTCGGCGTTCGCGTTCGGGCTCACGACCCCGGTGATCGCGTGGGCGGGCCACGATCTGGGCCCGCTGAGCACCGCCGCTCTGCTCTATGTCGGCGCCGCACTCGCTGCCGGTGGGATGCGGCTGCGGGCACCCGCTCCGGGAACATCGCTCAACCGCGCGGACGTTCCACGCATCGTCGGGATCGCTGTCGCCGGCGCTGCGGTCGCACCGAGCTTCCTCGCGTGGGGGCTCGCGCGCTCCGGTGCCACCGCCGGATCGCTCGTCCTCAACCTCGAGGCCGTGCTCACCGTGCTGCTCGCCTGGGCGATCTACCACGAGTCGCTCGGCCGCCGGGTGATCGCCGCGGTGGCCCTGATGGCCACCGGAGGCGCGATCCTCGCGATCGACGCGAGTGCACGATCGAGTGCAGGACTGCTCGGCGCACTCGCGGTTGCCGCGGCCACCCTCGGCTGGGCGATCGACAACACGCTCACCCGTCCGCTCGCCGATCGCGATCCGCTGCAGGTGATCGCGGCCAAGGGCGCGCTCGGCGCGACGCTGACGGCGACGATCGCGGTCGTGCGTGGCGAGCCGCTGCCAGCGGTCTGGGCCGCCGCCGTGTTACTCGGCTGCGGTGCGACCGGGTACGGCATGAGCCTGCGGCTCTACCTGAGCGCCCAGCGCCGGATCGGAGCCGCGCGCACGGGTTCGGTGTTCGCGATCGCGCCATTCGTCGGCGCTGCGGTGGCGTTCGGGTTCGGCGACCGCACCGCGAGCGGTTGGACGGTCGCCGCCGCGGCCTGCTTTGCGCTCGGCGTCTATCTGCATGTCTCGGAGCGGCACCGGCACGTACACGTCCACGACCGCACCGATCACGAGCACACGCATCGCCACGATGATGGGCACCACGACCACACCCACGACCCGCCGGTCGCCGGCGAGCACAGTCACCCGCATCATCACGAGCCCTTGGCACACAGCCACGATCACGCTCCGGATCTGCATCACGACCACTCACACGGAGCCGTGAGCTAGAGTTCCGGCCATGCAGCTCCGCCGCGCCCTCCCGTTCGTGCTGCTCGCCTCCGCCTCGGCGCTCGCGAAGCCCGAGATCGCGAAGCCCACCTCCCTGGTGCTTCCGGACGGGAAGGGCGGGATCGGGTTCGACGATCTGCGGTTCTCCGCCGAGCTGCATCGCGTGCTCGCCCCCGCAGGACGCACTGGCAGGCTCGACCTGATCGATCCGAAGACGCTGGCGATCGAATCGATCGGTGGATTCTCCTCGGACACCACGTTCGGGGGTGGCCACGGCGAGGGCACGACGTCGGTCGACGCAGGTGGTGGTCTGCTGTTTGCCACCGACCGGGGCCGCACCGAGGTCGCCGTGATCGATCCCAGGGCGAACAAGATCACGAGCACTACCAGGCTCGCGGGAGGGCCCGACTACGTGCGGTGGGTCGAGCCGGCGAACGAGATCTGGGTCACCGAGCCCGGCAAGAAGCAGATCGAGTTTTTCACCGTGCGGAAGGCGAAGCTCGTCAAGCAGGGTGCGATTGCGGTGCCCGGCGGACCGGAGTCGCTCGTGATCGATGCGGCGCGGAACCGCGCATACACGCATACCTGGGATGACGTCACGGTGGCGATCGATCTCGCGAACCACAAGGAGATCGCGCGCTGGAGCAACGGCTGCAAGGCCTCGCGCGGGATCGCGTTCGACGACAAGCGCGGCTGGCTGTTCGTGGGGTGCGATGAAGGCAAGGCCACCGTCCTCGACGTCGCGCACGACGGCAAGCTGCTCGGCTCCGCGCCGACCGGCAATGGAGTCGACATCATCGCGTACAGCGCGGCACTCGCTCATCTCTACGTTCCCGGCGGTGACAGCGCCACGCTCACGATCCTCGGCGTCACCGCGACCGGAAAGCTCGCCGTGCTCGGTAGCGTCGCCGTCGCCGCCGACGCGCACTGCGTGACCGCCGATGACACCGGTCACGTCTATGTGTGCGACCCCAAGCATGGCGCCCTGCTGGTCGTCACCGATCCCTACCCCGCCACGCGATAGTCATGCGGTTACGTCTCGCGGTCATCGGTCACGTCGAGCACATCACGCTCGGGCAGGTGACCTCCCTGCCAGGTGCGGGCGACATCGTGCACCTGCGCGAGCCCCACGTGATCCCCGGCGGCGGCGGTGGAATCGCATTGTTCCAGATCGTGCGGAGCACCGCCGAGGTCCACCTGTTCACCGCGCTCGGCAACGATGACGGCGCGCGGTTCATCGAGCACGCGATCTACGCGACGCCCGCCACGATCCACGCCGCTCGTCGCGACGTTCCGCACACCCGCGATGTTGCGATGATCGATCCCAGCGGCGAACGCACGATCGTGGTCGTCGGTGAGCCGCTCCATCCGCGCGCCGACGATCTGCTACCGTGGGACCTCCTCGGGGACCTCGATGCGGTCTACTTCACCGCGCAGGATCCGGCTCTGCTCGTGCTCGCGCGCCGCGCACGGCTCCTCGTGGTGCCCGCTCGCCGGCGAGACTGCATCGCGGCCGCCGGCGTCCGGATCGATGTCATCGTCGGCAGCCTCGCCGATCCGCGCGAGTGCAGCACGCTCGCGGACTACGCCGTGCCGCCGAGCGCCGTCGTGATGACCCAGGGACCGCGAGGCGGCACCGTCGAGACCGCCGCCGGGGTGGCGCGGTTCACGAGCCCGCACGTCGCGACAGCGCGTGGCACCTATGGCGCCGGTGATTCGTTCGCGGGCGCACTCACCTACTACCTCGCCGCCGGATCCACCCCGCTCGAAGCCGCGACGAAGGCGGCCCGGCATGGTGCGGCGGTGGTAGCCAGCCTCGATCCATTGGCCGCACAGCTACCGCTTCCGCACGACGGCCGATGAGCCTGTATCCTCAGTGCATGCTGCTTCTCCGGATCGCCGCGCTGCTGGTGCCGCTGATCGCCTGGGACCTACCGAGCGCGCTCGCCGGCGGTTGAGCGGGTTGAAGTAATCCAAACCTCCCGGTCGGGGGGACCGAGACCAGCGACATCGATGCGGGGCGACTGACGCTCGATCTGACGTCGATCGGCAATCGCGCGACCGCGACGCACGATGCGACCGAAACCATCGTCGGGGGCAGTCCGTCCACCGTCCTCCACGATCAGCACATGATCAACAGCGAGAGCCGGATCGTCGCCGAGCTCGGGGTCACGAGTTGGCTGTCTGCAGCGCTGGTGATGCCGTTCCGCGTGTTCCACACCTCGATCCGCTACCTCGATCCGGCCGGCAACGAGGTCGCGATCGAAAACCCGTTCGTCCATCATCACAACGAGACGCTCGCGGGCCTCGGCGATCCGTGGCTGCTCGGACGCGTTGCGCACTCGTTCGGCGGCTTCACGCTCGGTGCGAGGTTCGGCATCGCGGTTCCGCTCGGTCGCACCGAGGAGGATCCGTTCCTGCTCGGCGACCAAGGCCTGCCCCACGAGCACACGCAGTTCGGCACCGGCACCGTGCAGCCGCTGATCGGTGTGGATGCCGCGCGCGTGATCTCCGGCGTGCGGATCGATGCGTTCGCGCTGTCGGTACAGTCGCTGTACACGAACGGCCACGGCTACCGTGCGGGTGATCGCTATGCCGCCGGTGCCGGTGCCGCCTCCGCGCTCGGCACCAAGCGGTTCCGGTTCCGGCTCACGCTCGAGGCTCAGCACGAGACCGCGGAGACCTGGCACGGCATCACCCACACCGACGAGGGCAACACCGGCCGCACCGATCTGCTCACCGGCCTCGAGGCGACCTGGCGGATCACCGACGACTGGCACCTCGGGGCGTCGGCGAAGCTCCCGGTCTACACCCATGTGCAAGGCGGGCAGCTCGAGCCATCGCTGTTCGTCGGCCTCAGCCTGGGAACCCAGATCCATCTGTTCGAGGACGACGACCATGACCACGACCACGACCACGACCACGACCACGCGGGCCATCACCACGAGCCCACCGACTGGACCGGCCTCGACATGCAGGAGGCGTCGCGCGATGGCAGTGCCGTCGCACTCGTGCCGGTGCCCGGCAAGATCACGGTGTTCGATTTCTGGGCCACCTGGTGCGAGCCGTGCCGCGACGTCGATCACGAGCTCGCCGATATCGTGCGGCGACATCCGGGCGACGTTGCCGTCCGCAAGATCAACGTCATCGATACCGACTCGCCGGCCTCGGTGAAGTACGTGGGCGCGGCCACGCTGCCGCACCTCAAGGTGTTCGGTCGCGATGGAACGCTGCTGTGGGAGCACTCGGCGCCGCCGCTCGTGCTGACCGCCGAGGTCGAGCAGCTGGTGACCGGGAGCCGTGCGAAGGTCGTGTTGCCCGAGGCACGTCGGATCCAGATCGAGGTCACCGACGCCGGATTCGAGCCGCAGCGGATCGAGATCGTCCACGGCGAGTCGGTGACCCTCGTGTTCACCCGCAGCTCCGACCGGACCTGCGCCACCGACGTTCACTTCGTGCTCCCGGACGGCGCCCGGATCGACGAGCGGCTCCCACTCGGCACGCCGGTCCAGATTCCCCTGCGCGTGGAGCATGCAGGATCGATCACGTACTCGTGCGGCATGAACATGACCCACGGGAAGATCGACGTCAGGTGACGCCGGTGGGGCCGGTGAACGAGCGGGTCTTGCCGTTCCGAATGCCGGTTCCCGTGCCGGCTCGACCTGCCCGGGGGCATCAATCGTCGTGATTGACACCGGCTGTGTCCTGGCTGACGCTACCTTCCGCATGTCGACCCGCGCGGTGGTTCTGGTGTCCTGCGCGGCCGCGAGCGTCGGCTGCGTGGCGGACCCAGACCTCGGCACGACAAGCTCGGAGCTCGATCTGTCTGCGTTCGTGCTGCCATCGCTGCCAGATGCCGACCGCGCACAGATCGTCCACGCCTACGATCGGCTGGATCCGCGCAACCTGGTGCCCCGCGGACTCCTCGAGGACGCGATCATTTACTTCGATCTCAACAATCCGTTGATCCCGAAGACCGGGTACTTCGTGATCGCCGACTTCTCGCTGCACTCCGGCAAGGATCGCTACTGGATGGTCGACACCGCCACCGGTGCCGTCGAGCCGCACAAGGTCGCGCACGGCGATGGCAGCGATCCCGACAACAACGGCACCGCCACGCTGTTCGGTAACGTCGATGGCTCGCACCGCACTTCGCTCGGCTTCTACCTCACCGGCGAGATCTACGACGGCACGCATCCGCACTCGATGCGGCTCGACGGACTCTCGGTCGATGGCAGTCCCAACGGGATGGCCAACTCGAATGTCCGCGAGCGGCTGATCGTGATCCACGAGGCGAGCTACGTGCAGGACAACAACACGAACCAGCAGGGCCGCAGCAACGGCTGCCTGGCGCTCGACCCCGCGATCGAGGTCGGCCTGGTCGACCGGATCCACGACGGGACCTTGATCTACGCCGCGATCTCGTCGATGAACCCGCCGGTGGGCCGGAGCTCAGGAGCGCATCCGACGATGGATCCCGGCGCGGAGCCCGCGGACGACGGCGGATGCTCGACGAGCGGTAGTGGTGCGGGGCTCGCGCTCGGTCTCGCCGTGGCCGGCGTTCGCCGCCGCAAGCGCAAGCGCTAGAGCGCTAGCTCAGCGGGTCACGAGCAGGAACGCCAGCACCGCGAGCGTGCACAGCAGCAGCACGACGATCGCGAGCAGGTACGGGCGCTCGGCAGATTTCTCCGGCGGCCTCACCAGGTCTCGCTGGCTCGCGCGATCGAACAGCATCTGCGACTGGCTCGGCTTCTTGCGTCCCGCCACCTGGAATGCCGACAGATACGGCGAGCTCTCGCGCGTCAACCGCGGCTCGCTCGTGCGATTCAGCGGCGGCGAGGTGTCTCCGGTTCCAGTGCCCGCGGCGAGCGGCTGGACCGAGAGCCGCTTCTGCGACTTCCTCAGCTGACCGACGAATGAGAAGTACGCGCCGGTGTCGTCGACGAACGTCATCGAGATCCCGCAGACATCACACGTGCACCTCGGCGCGCGATACGGACGCGGACCGAGATCGTCGATGTTGACGAGCAGCGTCTTCGACGCGTCGCACGGCGCGCAGTGATACGGCACCTGCACGCTCTTCACGATCGCGTTGCCGGCGAAGTTCTTCACGAGGTTCAGCTGCTTCACGATCGCCGGCGAGCACGCGACCAGTTCCGGAATGATTCCCTTGCTCTCCAGCTGCGCGAGCCACCTCACCCAATCGCGCGTGCCGACCGAGTTGATGCGCTCGACACCCGAGAGGTTGATCAGCGTCTTTTCGTTGCGCACGTCGTGGACCAGCTCGCCGAGCTTGTTGCCCTCGCCGAGGATGCCCGCGAGCCGGATCACGCTCGCACCACCACGTCGTTGCTCGACCGTGGCCACCAGGTTTTCGCTCTCCCTCATAACCTCCTCCATTGAAATCGCCGTAAGCCACAGTACGGCAGTTTCAGCGAATCCCCACGCGATTCTGTTCGCAGTTACCCCACAGATTCCCCATCGCTGTCTAGGCAGATGTGCTGCCGCGTGGATCAAACCCACGCATCCGCCCACATCGGTGAACGCTGATTCGCCTGGTTGGCGTTGTCATTGATTCCTCACCCAGGTGTGCAGGTAGGCCGTCACCACCGCAACGCAGACCGGCGGACGATCCGGGTACCGGACGCGATCCACCGCTCCGAGGTCGCGGACGATGCCGCGATCGCACTCGATCAGAGCGGTGCGCGCGCGATCGATGTCTCCGTGGATTCCGAAATCGTGACGCTCGAGGGGACCGTCGAATGGAACTTCGACCGCGATGACGCCGAGCGGGTGGTGCGAACCATCCCCGGCGTGCACGGGGTGGAC
>JAYUVX010000398.1:0-29457 GCA_043753855.1 Myxococcales bacterium
CCGTGCCCGTGCCCGTGCCCGGCGTAGGGACAACGCGCGTGATGATCATCGCCGCTGCCGCCGTCGCGGCAAGCCCGATCGCAACCGCCACCACCGGCCGACGCTTCCGGGCGACCGCTGCCTCCGCTCCATGCGCGGCGACCAGCTTCGCGCGGATCCGCGCCTTCGCGAGGTCATCGAGCTTCGGCGCTTCGCCGCCGGACTCGAGTAGCGTGCTGACGTTGTGCTCGAGGATGTCCTTGTTGTCGGTGCTCACGATGCAACCTCCGAGAAAGTGGCCGACAGGGTCGCGAACGTGTCGCGGAAGGCTCGTCGGGCGCGTGCGAGGAGAGACTTGGTGGCGTCGATCGAGATCCCGAGCTCGCTCGAGAGTGTCTTGAGGCTCTCGCCATCGACGTACTTGCGCTGCAAGACGATGCGGTACTGCTCGGGGAGGTTCGCGACGGCCATGTGTACGAGGTCGCGCGTCTCCGCGCGCTCGATCACCTCGCCCGGCAATGGCGTCTCGGCCATCGCGGCGAACATCTGGGCGAGCGTCGCGTCGATGCGCTCCCACGCCGCCTGGAACTGATCGGTGCGCTTGTGATCGCGCAGGTGATCACGGATCACGTTGCGCGACAGCACGGTCAGCCAGCTGCCGACCGAACCGCGAGCCGGATCGCACTCCGCCTTGCGAGCGAGCGCGAGCGCGAACGTCTCCTGCACCACGTCCTCGGCAAGCGTTGCGTCGCGGCCGACGCGGTAGAACACGAACGCGTAGAGCCCATCGACGTGCGCATCGTAGAACCTTCCGATCGCACCGCGATCGCCCTCCTGGGCTGCTCGGAGCTCCGCATCCGGAGGGGTTCGAAACAGCCGCGCAAACAGGGTCAGGACCATGAAGAGAAGTGTCACCGGCGAGGCTCGAGGTGTCGCCCAGCGTAGACGAAAGTCCCGGCGTGCAACGGTTTCGGGGGGATACTGGTCAGATCTGTGGTGCGGACGCTCCCCACCGTGCTGGCGATCTCCGCGGCAGTTCACACCGCGGGGCCTCGCGTGGTTCGGGGCCTACGCACCCGCGCACCGCTCGATCCTCGTGGCATCCGAGCCGACGACCATCGAGCTTTCCGAGCCCCCGTCGCTGCCACCGGTCGCCGACGTGCCGCCTGTCGAGGTCGCGTTCCTCGACGACGCGACCACCGCGGCCATTCCCCCGTTGCGCGCCCCTGCGCCGGTGAAACGCGACCGTGCTCCGGCTCGTGGTGGCGAGGCGATCACGGTGGGACCTTCACCGACCGAGGTCCCCGGTGATCGTCCAGGTCCGGTCGTCCGCAACCCTACATGGACATGCGGCACCCGGGTGCCCCGCGCGTCGTGCTCCCGACGTACGCGGGCGGATGATCGGGGACTGGTACATGGATCCGAACAAGCCGGTCGGCACCCTGCCGCCGGATCACATCGAGCGGCAGCCGGTGTTCAACAACGGGGAGAGCAACGGGGACGATAAGAAGCCGGACCACGGTGATGTCGCGACGGTGCCGATCGTGGCCGGTGGGTTCGATATCTCCGATGCGTTGATGCGCGGCCACGGCATCGATCCCTACGCGAGCAAGAAGCTCAAGTTCCTCGATTCGACGCGCGGCGAACGCGTGCTGATCGGGATGCGTCACCGCACCGGGCAGCTCGCGATGGCACCGGAGATCATGAAGCGAAACCTCGATCGGCTGTGGGCCACGGTCGCCGATCCTGCCGAGCGCCGCGAGACGCTGTTCGAGCTCTGGGACGAGTGCGCCGAGACCGGCACCGAGGAGCTGGTCACCGCGGGACAGGCGGCGCGTACGCTCGTGGTCGGCTGGATTCGCGCGCGACTCCCCGCGGGCTTGCCGGCGGCGTACACTGCCGACGAGCTCGCCGCGGTCAACCGCCGACGATCGTCGAAGGCGGCGTTCGCGCCGTACTGATCAGGCTGGGCGTTCGGCGATCACGCGCAGCTCCGCACCAACGCCGAAGAACCGGACCGCCGACAGCGCCGCGACCAGCGGATCGGCGATCGCCACCGCGAGTCTCGAGTCGCGCGACCACCGCGTGCGAAGCAGGCGATTGAGCATGTGGCGGTACGCGCGCTGATAGCTCGTCGCGGCGGTGCGCGTGGTCACGCGAACGACGCGAAAGCCGGCCTGCTCGAGATACCTGCGCACGGACCGCCGCGTGAACTGGAACAGGTGACGCGGAGCATCACAGCTCCACCAGTACGGTCCGAACAGCCGAGCCTGGAGGCTGCCGTAGTTGGGGATGCACAGCGAGAGTTGTCCTCCGGGCCGCAACGTCCGGAAGCATGCATCGAGCGCCTGCGACGGAGAGTGCGTGTGCTCGAGGACATGCCACATCGTCACGACATCCATGCTGTCGTTCGGGAAGTGCTGGTCCTCGGCCATCCCCACGACCGCGTCGTGGCCCTTGCTGGCCGCCTCCGAGATCGCACGCTTTGAGGGATCCACGCCATGGGTCGTCCAGCCGAGGCCGCGCAACACGTCGAGATAGCGACCTCCGCTTCCGCATCCGACATCGAGCACGTGCCCTTCGCCCTGCCAGCGCGGGAAGCGATACCACGACAGATCCTGACGGAAGTGGAGCCACATGCGCGACCACAGGCCCGGATCGGAGGCCCGGCTCGAAGCTGCCCGATGCCAGCCCTTCGGCTGTGTGGGACACGCGCCGTGAGCCGGATAGTCGTCGGGGTAGAACGCGCCGATCGCGGCGCGCGTCGGGCGAGGATTGATGAAGTGCAGACCGCAGTCTGCGCAGACCACGAGGCGCCAGGTCTCGGGCCCGAACAGCAGCAGATCCTTCCACTGCTTGCGGACCCGGAAGCTCCGCCCCCCGCACAGGTCACAGGCGTCGATGGCCTCGAGAGCCTGGCGAGCTGACGTGGAGAAGGTCACCGAGTGAGTGGCCGCCCGCGTCGGCGCCCTTCGCCCGGATCGACCGGCGGTGTTGCACCGGCGTCGTTTTGCCCACCGTCAGCACCGACGCGCCGCGCGACACGGCGGTCGCGGCCAGCTCGCGCGATCGGATCTGCTAGGTCGCGATCGCGAGGATGGCCGCGCCCATGACGCCGGCCGCGACGTCATCGAGCACGACACCCACACCGCCGGGGAGGTTGTCCTCGAACCAGCGGATCGGCGGCGGCTTGAACGAATCGAGCACGCGAAACAGCACGAAGCCGACAACGAGCATCTGCCACGACGACCGATCGACGAACGCGACCGTCATCAGATAGCCAGCGACCTCGTCGATCACGATGCGTCCCGAGTCGTGCGTCTTCCAGACCTCGTCGGCGCGCCCTGCGGCGGCGATCCCGACCAGGGTCACCAGCGCGACCACTCCGAGGTTCGTCCAGGTGGAGAGCTCGCGGCACCACCAGGCGATCGGCACGGCGACGATCGTCCCGCAGGTACCGGGCGCGAACGGGGAGTAGCCCACGCCGCCCGCCGTCGCGATCAGCCGGGCGAGCAGCGACGGGATCCGCGGCGCTCTCACGCGCGCCACCAGCCCTCGGCGGCGACGAGATCGAACACCTCGCGGAGGATCGCGAGGCCGTTGAACGCGGTCGCGCGATCGGTCGTGAGCGGCGGCTGGATCCGCACGCTCGCCGCATAGCTCATCGCGAGCAAGCCGCGCTGCACGCACGCGTGAAAGATCCGCTCCGTGATCGGACGCGCGAGTGGCGTGCGCGTCCGCTTGTCGGAGACCAGCTCGATCGCGAGGAACATCCCGCTGCCCCGCACGGTGCCGACGAACGGATAGCGATCAACCCAGGTCTCGAGCTCGAGCAGCATCGCGGTGCCCACCGCGCGCGAATTCTCGACCAGCGCTTCCTCGTCGATGACCTTGAGCGCCGCAGCTCCCGCCGCCGCGGCGAGCGGATTGCCGCCATAGCTCGACGAGCTGCCCGAGGGATTCGCCCACGGCCGGGTGTTCGCGAGCGTGTCGGTGGTCGCGAGCGCCGACAGCGGGTATCCGCCGCCGATCGCCTTGCCGATGGTCACGATGTCGGGGGTCACCCCGGTGTGGTCGGTGCCCCACCAGCGGCCGGTGCGACCGAGCCCCGTGATCATCTCGTCCGCGATCAGCAGCGCCTGGGCCTCGTCGGCGACCGACCGCATGGCCGGGAGGAACTCCGGCGGCGGCACGATGTTTCCGGCGGTGCCCTGCATCGGCTCGACGATCACTGCCGCGACCGCGCCGGCGGTCTCGAGCTTGATCGTCTTGCGCGCGAGCTCGACGCAACCGAGGCCGCACACCGGATAACTCGAGCCGATCGGGCAGCGATAGCAATCCGCATAGGGCACGAGGTGCGAGCCCGGGACCATCGGACCGAGGCCATGCTTGAACGTCGAGCCCATGAGCGACAGCGCGCCCATCGTCTTGCCGTGGAAGCCTCCCCAGCAGCTGACCACCTCGTGCTTTCCGGTCGCCGCCTTGGCCAGGCGCAGCGCACTCTCCACCGCCTCGGCCCCGCCGGAGTACAGCTGGAGGCGATGCAGGCCCGGCGCCGGTGGATGCTCGGCGAACCGCTCGAGCAGCTCGACACGCGCCGTGCTGGTCAGCGAACCGATCGATGCTCGCGCTGCCTGCGTGCCGATCGCCTCGACCCAGGTCGGATGCGAGTGGCCGATCGAGCCGACGCCGATGCCGCCGATGAAGTCGAGGAACGTGTTGCCGTCGACGTCGGTGATCGTCGAGCCCTCCGCGTGGTCGACGGCGACGCCGGCCAGGATCGCGTAGCCCTGCGTGCCCGGAGCGAGATGAGCGTCCTCCCGCGCACGCAGCGCACGGCTCTCGGGCCCGGGGATCGACGTGACCATCGAGCGATCTTGCTGCGTCATCGGAGTGCGTGCCCGATCCGCACGAGCCTCTGAACGGCCGCGATGTTCCCGACCAGGGCCACCACCGACATCGCGACGATCGCGATCAGCTCGCGGGGACATCCGTCCCACAGCGCGGCCAACCGATCGCCGAACAGCGAGGTGAGCCCGACGCCCGTGATCAGATAGGCCGCGCGTTCGTGCCGCCGCATGAGGCCGCGAGGCGGTGTGACATGCAGCGCCTCCGCCTTGGCGCTCGCATAGCTGACCATCATGCACGCCTGCAGCGCGCCGAGTCCGACGAGCACCAGCGGTAACGACGCGCGGAAGTACACGATCAGGCCCGCGACGAACGCGAGCTCGGTGTAGCGGTCGACCGCCGCATCGAGCAGTTCGCCGCGATCAGAGCCGGTATGCGTCAGCCGTGCGACCTGGCCGTCGAGGATGTCGCCGATCGTCGAGCAGGTCGCCAGCAGGCACGCGAGCCCGAACCACCCGAAACCGAGCGCCAGACCGGCGCCGAGGCCGAGCACGAGGGAGCACCAGGTCAGCGCATTCGCCGTGACGTCGATGCCGATCAGGGTGCGGACCACCGGATCGGTCATCCAGTAGGTCCAGTTCATGACGCTCTCGCCGAGCAGCACGCTGCCACCCACGCTCCGCACGCGCTCGCTGCGCCGTGACGCGCCAAACACCACGTAGGCAACAGCGGAGACACCCCACACAGCTGCCAGCAGGTACGTGAAGTAGACGTCGCGCATCTCGATCATGACGCCACCGGAGCGAGCTGGGTCCGGCGCTGAACGGCCGCGACATACTCGTCACGCACCCGATGAACGAGCGACGACCACGCGAACTCCTTCACGCGGATTCGATTGGCCTCGCTGAACCGGCGGCGGACCTCGGGCTGTTGCCCGAGCTGTTCGATCGCGGTCGCGAGCGCTTCCGGGGATCCCGGCGGCACGAGCGCCGCATTCGATTCGCCGACGACCTGCCGAAATCCTTCGATGTCCGAGCACACGATCGGGCGCCCCGCGGCCATGGCCTCGAGCAGCACGATGCCGAATGACTCCTGACCGAGCGCGGGCGCGACGAACACGTCGCAGGCGCGGAGGTGATCGGCGACCTCGCTCTCGCTCGACACGCCGCCGTGGAACGTCACGCCGTCGAGCACCGGCCATTCGACGCCGGTGGGACCGCTGCCCACGACATCCAGCGTGACCGCGACGCCACGGCCGCGGAGCGCCGCGACCGCCGCGAGTAACACCGGGAGCCCCTTCCGCTCGTCGCGCCAGTGCCCGATGAACAGCAGGCGCAGCGGCCCGTCGGACCGCGGCGCCACCGACGGCGCGTCACCACGCACATCGATCGGGATCCCGTTCGGGATGATCGCGAGCTCGCGCTTCCACGCATACCGCGCGTAGCTCGCAGCGGGCTCGGAGACCGCGATCGCACGGTCGAAGTGGCGCAGCACGATCGGTGCGCTCCACCACCTCATCATGCGCGGCACAAACGCCTCGTGCTCGGCGAACGCGTGAAACGTCGCGACCCGAGCCGCCGCGCCGGCGAACATCGCGGCCCACGGAGCGAGCAAGGGACACAGCGGCTCGTGGACATGCACCACGTCGAACGCGCGGGCGAGCAACCAGCCGCGGATCCTCCACGGCGGCGTCAGGATCGCCAGCCGGTTATCCGAGCCGTTGGACCGGATGTTGATGATCCCACCAAACGTCTGGACGTCGGGATCCTGGGACTCGTGGCTCGAGGCCCCCATCACCGTCACCTCGTCGCCGAGCTCGCGGAGCGCAGCGCCGAGCTGGAAGGCGTGACGCTTCACACCGCCCTGTTCCGACAGGTCGTAGGGCACCACGAGGCAGATCCGCATCAGACTCCCCCGACCGCCGCCACCGCGCGCGAACCCTCCACGAAGGTCGCGCAGGCCTCGGCGATGGCGTCACCCGCATGCCCGTCGCCGTACAGCTGCGGCATCGGGCGGGCGAACTGCTCCCAGCGTCCATCGATCTCCGCTACCCCGCGCAGGATGTCCTCGGCGCGGCAGCCCGCAAGCAGGCCCACCCCCGCGAGGATCGTCTCCGGGCGCTCGGTGTGTTCGCGCACGCAGACGCACGGCGTGCCGAGGATCGCGGCCTCCTCCTGCACCCCGCCCGAATCGGTCACGACCATCCGGGCACGCGCCAGGCGCCCGAGGAACTCGACGTGGCCGATCGGTTCTCGCAGGGTCACGCCGGCGGGGAGCTCGAAGCCGAACGTGATGATCTTGCCGAGGGTGCGCGGATGGATCGGCCACTCCACGCTCTCGCGCTCGGCCATGCGCGACAGCGCGATCAGGACCTGACGCAAGCGGTCCGGATCGTCCACGGTCTCCTGGCGGTGGATGGTCACCAGGATCCCCGAGCGCTCGGTGGGGGGGATCGCGGTGGGCAGATGAGCGCGCAGCGCGTCGAGGATGGTGTTGCCGGTCAGCAGCACGGTCCCGTTCACCTTCTCGCGCACGAGATTCTCGACGGCGATCCGCGTCGGCGCGAACAACAGATCTCCGATCGCGTCGGCACAGATCCGATGTTCCTCCTCCGGCAGCTCGCGGCAGAACGCGCGCAGCCCCGCCTCGATATGACCGAACGCGATGCCGCGCTTGCGCGACGCGAGCGCCGCCGCGAGCACCGTGGTGGTGTCGCCGACAGCGAGCACCAGCTCGGGGCAGGCATGCTCGAACAACCCACCGAGCGAGGTCAGCACGTCGATCATGCTGCCGAGCAGGTCGCGATGCAGGATGTGGAGCGAGTGGTCGACCTCGAGCCCGAAACCGACGAGGAATTGCCCCATCATCCGCACGTCGAAGTGCTGACCGGTGGCCGCGAGCGCGACCGGCATGCCACGCCGCTGCAGGGCATGGATCACCGGGGCCATCTTGATGACCTCGGGTCGGGTACCGACGACCGCGAGGATCCGCGGCCGCTCCATTACCGGCGCGCCTCGATCGCGGCGCAGAACTTCTCGGCGACCCACTTGTTGCCGGCCTGCGACAGGTGGATGCCATCGACGAAGCGGTCCACGGGCAGCTCCGACAGGTCGACCAGCGTCAGCCGGCGTTCCTGCGCGATCTTGCGGTAGGCCTCGTTGAGCTTCTCGATCATCCCGTTCATCGCCCACGGCTCCCGAGGCGCACCGAAGCCGCGCTTGCCCGGAAGCGTGGCGAGATACACGTGGCGTCCCAGCGCGCGGCACTGATCGAGCACGGCCTCGCAGGCGACCAGCGATTGCTCGAGCGAGCGATCCTTCCAGGTGTCATTGGTCCCACCCCACAGGCAGACCTCGCCTGCCTCGGGCACGGACAGCAGCTCGCGGTAGTTTCGCCTCCAGATCTCGGCCCAGCACTCGCCGGGGACCCCGAACGAGACCGTGACCCAGGTCTGCGCGTGCTTCTGCGACAGCAGACGCGCGAGGTACAGCGGATAGCTCATCCCATCCGGATCCCGCGAGCCGTAGGTCAGCGAGTCGCCCTGGCAGGCGATCACGCCATAGACGTTCGATCGGCGCACGCGTGGCGGCTCGTCGGCAGGCAAGGTCGTCGGATTCATGTCCACCGTGAGTACCCAGCCAGCGGCAGATCCTTCGCACAAATCGTCGGCGCGAATTTGGGTTTACACCCCCGGTCTGGAGCGGCACGGTGCGGTGCGTGCGAACGATCGTGATGCTGTTCGTGCTGTGTGCGTCGCTGCGGGGGGTGTCGCTCGTTCGCAGCTCGGCGCTCTCCGACGACGAGGCGATCTACGCGGTGGTTGGACGCGAGCTGGTCACCGGGCACGTGCTGTATCGCGACGTCGTCGACCACAAGCCGCCGCTCATCTACGTTGCATATGCCGCGACCGAGGCGATCGGAGGTCCTCGCGGCGGCATGCTGCTCGTGCACCTCGCCACCGTCCTCGCCGTGTTCGGTACCGCGCTCGCGCTGCGGAGGCTGATGCGGACTCACAGGCGCACCGACGACAGCACCGCCACGATGGCCGCCGTGCTCTGGCTCGTGTTCTCGACGACGATGATCGACTTCGACGCGCTCGCGGCCAACTGCGAGCTGTTCATGGTGCTTCCCCTGGTCGTATCGGTGCAGCTCTATCTCGGCGAGCGATGGCTGGCCTCCGGCGCGCTCGTCGGGATCGCGATGCTGTTCAAGTATCAGGCGGCGATCCACCTTCCGCTGTATGCGGCGCACCTGATCTGGGTTCATCGCACGCGCTGGCGCGCAGTCCTCGTGCCGGTGGTGGCGATCGGCGCCGGCTTCCTCGGCGTCGTCGCGATCGCCGTCGGGATCCTGTGGGCGATCGGTGCGCTTCCCGCAGCCGTGTTCTGGTTCAGGTTCAACTTTGCGTACATCCAGAGCGGGATGGCCCCGCTGGAGGTGCTGGGTCGCGCGGTGGTCCGGACCTCGATCGTCGTCGGAGGCGCGGGGCTGCTCTATGCGCTAGGGCTGCACGCCGCATGGCGAGCGGTGCGCAGACGCTGGGACAACCGACGCACGTTCGACCGGTTCACCTGCGGATGGCTCGTAGCGAGCACGATCGCCGTCTGCGTCGGCGGCCGGTTCTACGGCCACTACTTCCATCAGCTCACCCCCGTGCTCGCCGTGCTCGCGGCTCCTGGAGCGATCGCGATGTATCGACGTCATCACACGCCGCTGATCGCCGCGATCGCGGTGCCGGCTGCGGGGTTCTTTCTCGCGGGCGTGTTCCACCGCAGCGTGATGGCGATGATCGGCCAGCCGGATCCTGATTACCGCGCGATGGCACAGGCGATCGACGCGCGGACCCAACCGGACGACGGTCTGTGCATCTGGGGCAACCTCCCCGTCCTCTACTTCGAGGCGGAGCGGCCGCTCGGGTGCCGGTTCGCCTTCGCGAACTACCTGACGGGGATGAGCCCCGCGACCAGCACGCAGTACGACCCGGAGGTCGACGCGTCGATGAACATCGTGCCCCAGGCGTGGACGATGCTCGAGGAGGACTTCGCGGTTCGCAGGCCGCGCATCGTGATCGACGCGTCGTACGCCGACGTCGGCAACTATGGAAAGTTTCCGCCGTCGAAGTTCCCCCGGCTCGCCGTGATCCTCGCCCGCGACTACCGGACGGTGCAGATCATCGAGGGCGTTCGGGTGCTGGAACGGCGCTGACTAGCGTTCCCGCCGCCGCATGATCGCGAGCAGCGCCGGTGCGAACAGCAGTGCCGCCGCGAGACAGGTCCCCTCGCCAAGGATCGACGCCGCTCCGAACGAGCGAATGCCCTGGTTGCGCGACAGCAGCAGCGAGCCATATCCGACGATCGTCGTGAACGAGCACAGCAGCACGGCGCTCCCGGTGCGCTCGAGCAGAGACCGAGCCCCGAGAGACGGCTCGTGACGATCACGCGCCGCCAGGTTCACGGCATAATCGATGCCGATCCCGATCGTGATCGGCAGCGCGACGAAGTCGAGGAAGTTGATCCGCAGGCCCACCGACGAGGCGAGTGCGAGCATCCCGAGCGTGCCCGTGACCCCGCACGCGATCGTGGCGAGGCCGTGGCGGCGCCTGCCGACGAGGATCAGCACGAGGAGGATGGCTCCGATCATGGCCGCGATCGTCGCGATCGGTCCGTCGCGGTTGACCAGCGCCAGCATGTCGGCGAACACGAACGACGAGCCACCGAGCAGCACGTGCGAGCCGAGGTCGAGGCCACGAACATCGCGCGCGAACCGGACGATGTCGGTCGCGTTCCAGTTGTCGTAGCCCCAGCCCGGCATCGCGAGCACGATCTTGCCGCGCGTCCCATCCGCCTCGATGTAGGGCCAGGCGAGGTCCTCGGGCACGTCGGCGTCGCGGATCGGGCGCAGATCGGAAGGTGGACGCAGCGCGCGTGCATCGGCGCGATCCTCCGGCGCGAGCTCGTCAATCGCCTGATCCGAGAGCGTCTCGCGAAGCTCGCTCAGCACCGCGATCCGCGCCGGCTGATCCGCCGGGACCAGGTCGTCGAGAGATTCGATCCGCGAGAACAGCTTCGCTGACTCCGGCAGCGCCGCATCGTGGGCATGCAGCCGCGCCACCAGCGGCGCGATCTCGGAGCGCTGCTCGACCGTGATCACGAAGCCGCCCGAGATGCCCTGCCCGAATCCACGATCGATCCGCCCCATCCACAGGTCCTCGTCGTCGATCGCCGCGCTGCTCGACCGCAGGTTGCGAAAGTCGCGCTCGAACGGGTCGTCGGCGAGATAGCGCCAGGTCATCCCGCCCGCCAGCAAAGTCACCATGCCGAACGCCAGGCACCGGAACCCCACGTGGCGCGGGGCCAGTCGCCCGAGGATCCGCGCGAGCGCCGGTTCGGAGCGAGGCCGTCCGCGTTCGCGGCGCGCGAGGATCGCCAGACAAGCGGGGAGCACCGTGTAGGCTGCGAGCCAGCACGGCAGGATCCCGACGCCGGCCACGATCCCGAAATCACGAAAGCCGCGGAACGAGGTCAGCATCAGCGAGCCATAGGCGACCGCCGCGGCCAGCGCCGCAGCGAGCGTACCTGCGAGGGTGCTCTCGAGCGCGCTCGCGAGACACTCCACGCCGACCTCGCCCGCGCGGCGCGCCTCGAGGTAGCGCGCCGCGAGGATGATCCCGAAGTTGATACCGTTGCCGATCACGATCGAGGACAGGAATGCGGTCGCGAGGTTCAGGTGCCCCACGGAGGCCCGTGCGAACGCGAACGTCGCGAGCGCACCGATGGCCAACGACCACGACACCGCGCCAACGACCCGGATCGAGCGGTAGAACAGGAGCAGTCCGAGCAGCACGAGCCCCACCGTCGCGGCGACGGCGAGCTGCATCCCGTCGAGGATCGCGTCGTGTTCGGCCACCGTGAGCACCACATCCCCGGTGGCCCCGATCTCGACGTCGCCCACCTCCGCGCGGACCGATCCGATGGCCACCGCCACGGCGTCGAGGAGGTTGCGGTCACGGTCGATGTCGCCGGGTGAGTACGCGGTGCGCAGGACGAGCAGCTGGGTCCGGCCATCCTTCGAGACCAGCTCGGAGGGAGCGTCCTTCGCGCGCTCCGCTTCGTGCAGCCGGTCGCGCAGGCGGTGGGAGCTCGCCGGCGGCGGAGCGTCATCGAGCTCGATGTACAGCGGGTTCGCCCGCAGCCGCGCCCGGTCGAGCTCGTCGTGCAGCGCCGTGCGGGCCTCTCGGAGATCCGCCAGCGACACGAGCAGCCAGCGATGTTCCCACGCGTATCTGCGCGCCACGCCGTCATCGAACGTGATGCTCGAGATCGCCGCGGGCACGAGGGCTGCGAGCCGGTCACGCAGCAGCTGCGCGGCACGCGAGCGCCGGCGCGGATCCGCGCTCTCGACCGCGACCATCACGGTCCCGAGCACCCGTGCACGCCGCTCGATGGCTCGCAGCTGCTGAACGGACTCCGCACTCGGCGGCAACAGGAAGGACAGGTCGGCCTCGACGCCAAGCCCCGAGGCGTACCAGCCGAACGCCATCGCCAAGACGACCGAGGTCGCGACGATACGAAGGCGATGGCGGTCGATCCAGCGCGCGTAGGCGATCGCGCGCGCGCGCGACGTCATCCCACGAACTTCGCTCGCTCCAGCCACGGCACCGACGAGCGCGGAAGCGGCATCGTCCGGCTGCCAGCACGGGCCGAGGCGTACGCGGCCTCGATGAGCTCGATCGAGTGCAGGGCGTCGATCGCCAGCTTGCCCACGTGATCACCGGTACGGATCGCGTCGAGGAACTCGGCCTGCAGCGTACCGAACCACTTCACGTGGGACGCGTCCATCCAGTCCGATGCCGCAACGAACTTTTCGACGGTTCCGCCGCTCCGGATCGAAACCTCGATCTCGTCGTCCTCGACGGTCAGTGCACCACGATCACCGTGCAGGGAGTAGATCACCTTGCGCACGCCCGCGTTCCAGGTGAGATGCGCGATCGCGGTACCATTGGGGAACGAGGCGGTGCACGAGAAGCCGTCCTCGGTATCGAGCCCCGCACGATGCTCGACGTGGGCGGTCACCGAGGTCGGATACGTCCCGAGCCATTCGAACGCGAGGTAGAACGAGTGACTCGCATGGTCCATGGCGATGCCGCCGCCCGAGTAGCGCTGGATCCGCCGCCAGTCGGGGAGCCACTCCGAGACGCCCTTCGCGTGGGTCGGGCGGAACGTTTGCAGGGTCACGAGATGGACGGCCCCGATGTCACCGGCGTCGATCCGCTCGCGGATCGCCTTCACGACCGGCGCGTGGCGATAGTTGTGCGATGGGAAGAACACCCGCCCCGCTCGCCTCGCGTGCGCGAGCAGCGCCTCCGCGTCGGCGGAAGTGGTCGTGATCGGCTTCTCGCACAGCACGTGAAGGCCGCGATCGAGCGCCGCGTGCGCGATGCTCGCGTGCTCGCTCGGCGGCGTGGCGATGTCCAGGAAATCGAGCCGATCGCCTTCGGCGGCGAGCAGTGCGTCGACACTTGCGTAGATCCGCGCGGTCGGAGCCGCGCGACGCGCCACCTCCCGGCGGGCGGCGCACGGCTCCGCGATCGCCCCGATCGAGAACCGCTCGGGACTCGCGAGATACGCCGGCAGGTGACCGCGTTCGGCGATGAAGCCAAACCCGGCGATCGCACCTCTGAACGGAGATTGCATCGGATTGCGTAGTGAGTGCCCCGCGCCACGGGAAACCTTCGCGAGTTTCGTGCGTTTGACGCCGCGCTTGCAATGAGCAGGCGATCGGCGCGATGACATCGAACCGTGCAGGACGACTCCGATCAGCGCACGGACTGGCGTTCGTTCGCGCTCCGGGTGCTGGTGATCACGGCGATTGGCATCGGACTCGGATTCATGCTGCGCGGCATCGACCTCCATGCGCTCGGGGGGGCGTTGTCGCGCGCGCGGTGGTGGCCGATCGCGGTCGCCACCGTGATCAACTTCGGCATCATCCTGTCCAAGGCGATCGCGTGGCGCATGCTACTCGCGCCCGACCATCAGGTGAGCGTGGCCCGGATCTTCCGCTACACGCTGATCTCCTACGCAGCGTCGGTAGTGCTTCCTCTCCGGGCAGGTGAGCTCGCACGGCTGTGGATGCTGCGGGACCACGACGGCGTCCCGGTGTCACGCGGGGCATCGGTCGCGATCGCCGAGAAGGTCCTCGACGTGATCTCGATGTTGCTCCTGGTCGCTCCCCTGCCGCTGGTCGTCGCAGATCTCCCGCGATCGGTGACGGTGTGGATCTCGGGGCTCGCGGTGGGCGCACTCGTGGTGGTCTGGGCGCTGCGACGGCTCGTCCCGGGGCGCGGAGCGAGCGGGTGGCGCGGGGAGCTCGGGCGCGGCCTGACCGTCCTTCACGAACCGCGGCGCGCCGCCATCGCGGTGGCGATCCTGCTCGTTGGCTGGCTGATCGACCTGGCGATGATCGACCTCGTCCTGTGGGCGCTCGGGATCGAGCTGCCGACCGGCTCCGGAGTTCTGGTTCTGTTCGCGATCAACGTTGCGGTCGCGGTACCCTCCACGCCCGGCCAGGTTGGGGCGCTCGAGCTGGGCGCCGTCCTCGCGCTGCACGCCCTTCACGTCCCGGAAACCGATAGCCTTGCCTTTGCATTGCTTTACCATGCGCTCCAGGTCATCCCGGTCACGCTCGCCGGAGTGCTCGTCGGCGCGCCCGAGCTGTTTCGTCCGCGTGTGAAGGAAGTCGTGAAGGATCCTCCGTCGAGCGGTCACTAATGCACGCAATGGTTTCGGCCTCGGCAAGAGGGTTGCTGGCGAGCGCGCTGCTGATCCCCAGCGTCGCGGTCGCGGCGCCGTGCAAGCCCGCAGCGGTCGTCGCCGGCGATCCACGGCTCGTGGCAGCGGTAGGCGAGCTGCTCGCCAACCATGGCATCGAGTCGATCGATTCGGCCGCCTGCCCGGCGATCCACGCCGAGGTGATGGCGCGCGGCACCGCGATCGTCGTCGTCCGGATGCTGCCGGGCGACGGGACGTCAGGAGAGCGTGTGGTCTCCGAGCTCGCCACCGCGGCAACGGTGATCGAGTCGTGGACGCGCGACGATCTCGATGCCACGGCGTTCACAGTCACCGGGAAGGCAGCCCCCCTGACCGCGCCCGCCCGCGCGCGAACGGTCACGTATCTGGTGTCGGCTCCGACGCCCCAGGTGAGGGCGTTCGGCGCATTCGAGACCTCGTTCGCAGATGACCGCTCCGGCTGGATCGGGATGATGGTCGGGGCGTGCGTCCAGCTCGGGGTGGTGTGCGCATCGGTGCGAGGACGATTTGCCGCCGTCGTGTTCGGGGCGCGTGCCTGGAACCACATCGAACGCCACGGCCAGGATGTGCTCGTCGGCGGCGATATCCCGGTCCGCCTCGGCGACACCACGCTGTCGTTCGGCTTCGGCGCCGGGATGGGCTCGACGCACTCCGGGCTCAAGGAGGCCCACGCGATGCGCGGCACCCAGACCTCCGGGCTGCGCGCCGATGCCCACGTGGCATGGGCGATCCCGTTGTTCAGGAGCCTCGCGTTCGACCTGTCCGCGAGCGTCGATGCCGCGCAGGTCACCGATGTCGAGACGTCGAGCAAGGCGATGATCGCGGGCGAACCGCGGTTCATCGCTCGCATCGGTGCCGGCCTGCGACTGGGGGCGCCATGAAAGGCAACCTGGTCCCCCTGCGCCGGATCGAGGGCGCGGTCGTCGAGCTTTCGGACGAGGCGTTGCTCGCGGCGTGCGGCACCGGTGATCGCCCGGCGCTCGGTGCACTGTTCGATCGATTTCACGTCGCCGTGTATCGATTCGTGTCGCGGCTGCAGACCGTGGACGAGGCCGCACGCGACGACATCGTTCAGGCGACGTTCCTCGAGCTCCCACGAACGGCGCAGCAGTTCCGCGGAGCGTCGACGGTGAAGACCTGGATCCTCGGCGTGAGCGCCAACATCGCCCGCCACCATCGGCGCAGCGAGGAGCGTCGCCGGGCGCAACAGGAGCGCTATCGCCAACTGCCTTCGGTGGTTTCGGTGTTGCCCGACGCCGAGGTCGATCGCCGTCGCCGACTCCAGGGCATCGCCGACGCGCTGGGCGGCCTCCCCTACGATCAACAGGTAGCATTCGTGCTCTGCGATCTCGAGCAGCTCCCAGGTGTCGAGGTCGCGCGCGCGCTCGAGATCCCGGAGGGCACGCTGTGGCGTCGGCTGCACATGGCCCGCAAGGCAGTCCGCACCTCTCTCGCGAAGGAGACGCCATGAGCGATGTTGCGTGCCCATCGGAGCTGGAGCTCGATCGCGCCCACTCAGCAAAGGCCGATCCGTCGCTCCTCGATCACCTCGAAGCCTGTGACGCGTGCCGGGCGCTGTGGGACGAGATGACGAGCGCGATCGAGCTCGCTCGCCTGATGCCGGTCGACGTCCCGTCCGCGTCGCATCGCGAGGCGGTCCGCACAGCCGTTCTCGCGGGCGGCGCAGTGCGTCGCGAGCCGGCCAGCCGCGGCACCTGGAAAATCCCGGCGCTCGGCATCTTGGCAGCAGCTGCCGTGGCCTTGCTCGTGGCGACGCGACCCAGCCCGGCGACTCCTGATGCCCGTGCCGTGGTCCCCGAGTTTCACGTGCACCGCGGCGTCGTGCATGCGCACGGCGACGCGCATTACGCGTTGACGACGGCATCGCCCGACGAGATCGTTCGGCTCCGCGATGGAACGCTCGACATCGACGTCGATCCGCTGCGACCCGGCGAGCGGTTCCGCGTCGTCGTCGGCGTCGACGAGATCGAGGTCCGCGGCACCGCGTTCGAGGTCGTCGCTGACGACGATCGGCTGCGTTCGGTGCGTGTCGTGCACGGCCGGGTCGAGCTTCGACACGCCGGCACGCAGGTCGCCGTCCTCACCGCCGGTCACGAATGGAGTGCCGCGGCCAGCTCGGCGAACGTCCCGCCGCAACCGATCGCGCCGGTGCAACCTCCCCCGCCGCCGGTGCTGCCTCCCCCACAGCCGGTGGTTCGCCCGCCGCGACGTGCCGTGACGCCGGCCCGGCCCGCGATCGTTGCCGAGCTCGCCCCTCGAACCGCATCGGCGCCGCGGGATCCACAGGAGCTGGCGTTCATCACCGGATGGGACGCGATGCGCCGGAGCGAGTTCCGTCAGGCGGCTGCGGCCTTCGCGCGGACCGTTGCGCTCGATCCCGCGGGCTCGCTGGCCGAGGATGGCGCGTTCTGGTACGCGGTCGCGCTCGCCCGGGTTCCTCGCGTCGGCGAAGCGATCTCCGGGTTCCGGACGTTCCTCGAGGAGTTTCCCACGGGCACCCGCGCCGGCGAGGCCAGGGCGATGCTCGGATGGCTCCTCGTACCGACGGACACGATGGAGGCGCGTCACCTGTTCGAGAGCGCGCACCACGACTCGAGCACCAGCGTGCAGGCCAGCGCCCGCAAGGGTCTCGACGCGCTGAACGCGCCGTCTCGCTGATTCGCCTTCAGCCCTTCAGCCCTTCTCGCCGTTCTCATGGGGATCGCCGTGCTCCTCCTCGATGAAGTCGCCGGTCTCGGAGAACGTGGCCTCCTTGTTTGCGAACTTGATCTCGAACACCGCCGGCTTGCCCGGCCTGGTGATCCGCTCGACGCGCTTGGCCTCGGCGCCGGGATACTTCGCCGCGAACGCCTTCGCGACCGCATCGGGCATGGTCGGAACGACCTCCTCGGTGGCGAGGATAGTTCCATCCGCGGACAGCTCGATCTCCGCCGCCGAGCCGTCGGTCTTCTTGACCTTGATCTCGAAGTTGTCCATGCCGTCCTCGTGCTCGCTCTCGCACGCACTCTGGGCCGCGCCCGGGTACGCCTTCGTCACGGCCGCCGGGACGGCGGGAGGACACGCACCGCCCGCCTCGGCGGTGGAGTGAGCAGGATGCTTGCCGCCGCAAGCGGCGAGCAGAGACAACGCGAGCAGGGTGCGGTTCAGCATGAGCGGCACTCTATTCCGGTCTCCATGAGAGGCCGATGAACCCGGCGGCTAACGAACCGGCGGGATCACGAGGATCGATCCGGCCCGGCCGACCGCGACGTACGCGGTGCCGTCCTCGGTGGCGACCGCGTTGCGCGCGCCCTTCGCCGTCGCGATCGTGGCGACCGCTGTGATCTTGCCGTCGGGCGCGAGGGTCGCGACCACGATCTTCTCCGCCTGCGCGGCCGCCGCGAACAGCTGATGGCGCGCCGGCACGTAGTCGATCGCATCGAGACCGTCACCGACGTCCAGCTTGCCGAGCACCGCCCCATCGTGCGCGACGTCGAGCGTCTCGACCTGTGCGGGGCAGACGACCACCAGGTGATTCGTCGACTGCTCGAAGATCAGGCCCTTGGGACCGTCCTCACCACACGCGGGATTCCAGGTGTGTGTGATCGCGTGCGACTTCAGATCGACGACCAGCGTCTTGTCCTTGTCCTCGAAGTTGGTGAAGAACACGCTGCGCACATTGTCCACGGCAAATCCCTCGGGCTCTCCGATCGAATCGGATCACGTCCTTGGTAACCGGAGCGTCCGGCGTGGCGACATCGAGGGTCCGGATCGAACTGTCGCGCGGTGTGGTGACCCAGACCTCCTTGGTCGACGCGATGTACGGGAGACCATCGGGCATCGCGTCGAGCGTCACGCAGCCCTGCTTTGCGAGGGTGCCGAGCTCGAAGGCACACACCGTGGAGTCTCCACGGTTGCCGACGTACGCGACGCCATCGCCGATCGTCACCGAGCTCGGACCGACCTGGCGCTTGTGACCATGGCGTTCCATCTCCTGGACCGGGAACCCCTCGATCGAGGTGAGCTTCCCCGTCGTGGCATCGATGATGTCGACCCTGCCCGTACCGCCCGCCGGAACCCAGACGTTGTGGTGCGCCGGGTCGTATCCGAGATAATCGAGGAACACGCCGCTGGTAGGTGCGCCCGGAAGTGCGATCGTCTTCGCGACGGCTGGGACGTGGACGCGGGGGGGCCCGCGTGCGGCGGCGAGGGATGGCTACACCCCGCGGTCATCAGGATCAGCGCGATCGGGCGGCAAGGCATGGTGAGCACCGCTTACCATGGAGAGCCGAACATGAGACTCCGATGAGAGGTGCGCCACCGTACGGGTGATGCCGCAAAACGCCTGACAGCCAGTGTTGGCCAGGACGCGGGAGGTGCGCAGCCTGCGTATCGATGGTCTGGTGCGCACCATGAGACTCGCTGCCTGCCTCCTCGTCCTCTGCGCATGTGGCTCGAGCTCGGGCAGCGCAGGTGGGTCGCCCGATGGTGGTGGCGGCGGCGGGGATAGCGGTGATGGCCGCGACACCGGCGGCACCCGGAAGATCCGGACCGTGTTTGTGATCCCGCTCGAGAACAAGGCCGACACCGCGATCTACGGCAACCCGACGAGCGCGCCGTACATCAATGGCCTGTTCGACCGCAGTAACCACGCGACCAACTTCCGCGACGAGCTGCCGGGACTCGACAGCGAACCGCACTACCTCTGGATGGAAGCGGGCACCAACGTGTTCCCCGACCACACGTTCAACAACGACAACGACGCCTCGGCCAGCAACAGCACGGCGAGCGTCGACCACCTGGTCACCCAGCTCACCGCCGCCGGTGTGCCGTGGACGAGCTATCAGGAAGGCATCGGGGACAACGTCTGCCCGATCAGCTCCACCGGGAACTATGCCGCGAAGCACGATCCGTTCGTGTTTTTCCGCGATGTCTCGGGGGCCACGCCGTCGGCAATCAGCGCGGACTGCGCTGCGCATCACAAGCCGTACTCCGCTCTGACAGCCGCGCTCGCCGCTAACCAGGTCACTGGCTACGTGTTCATCACGCCGGATCTCTGCCACGACATGCACGGCGCGCTCAACTGTCCCTCGGGGCTGACGTCGGCGCCCAACATCAAGGCAGGCGATACGTGGCTCGCCGCCGAGCTGCCGAGGATCCTCAGCTACGCGAACAGCCACGATGGCGTGGTGTTCCTGACCTGGGATGAGGGCAGCTCGACCAACCTGATCCCGTTCATGGCGCTCGGCAGCCACGTCGTGCCCGGCGCGTCGCCAACGATGTTCACGCACAGCTCCCTGCTCAAGACCGTCGAGGAGATCTTCGGGGTGCCCGTCCTCCCCACGGTGACAGCTGCCAACGACTTCGCCGACATGTTCGAGCCCGGCACGCTGTGAGCCGAGGACGCCCGGTGTTTCCGGGGTCCTCTCATCCACCTCTCATCGCCGATCGGCCATGCTTGCGGGGAGATGCGCGCCTTGGTGGTCGAAGACTACGCCCCGATCCGCGACGCGGTTCGCGAGGGGTTGGTCGAGGCCGGCTACGCCGTCGATGTCGCAAGCAACGGCGAGGAGGGTCTGTGGCTCGCGGAGCAAAACCCGTACGACGTTGTGGTCCTCGACGTCATGCTGCCGAAGCTCGATGGCCACGAGGTGCTGCGCCGTCTGCGCCGCCAGGGGGTCAAGGTCGCGGTCCTGCTGCTGACCGCGAAGGACACGGTCGCCGATCGCGTGACCGGGCTCGACCTCGGGGCCGATGACTACCTGGTCAAGCCATTCGCGTTCGAGGAGCTGCTGGCCCGCGTGCGCGCGCTCGTGCGGCGCCGCTATGACGCCAAGGATCCGACGATCCGGATCGCGGATCTCGAGGTCGACACCTTGGCGCGCGCCGTGCGCCGCAGATCGGCGACGATCACGCTGTCCGCGCGAGAGTACGGGCTGCTCGAATACCTGGCGCTCCGCGCCGGGCAGCTGGTCACTCGCACCGAGATCTGGGAGCACGTCTACGACTTTCACTCGGAGGCCCACTCCAACGTCGTAGATGTCTACGTCGGATACCTGCGCAAGAAGCTCGGCGCGCCGCAGCTGATCCACACCCGGCGCGGCCAGGGCTACGTGCTCGGAGTCGACGAGTGAAGACGATCCGCGGTCGCCTGCTGATCGGTACCGCCCTCGGCGTGTCGCTGGCGTTCGGGATCGCGGGCGTGCTGGTCGTGTGGCTCGCGCGCGCGGCGCTCTACGAGCAGTTCGACGAGATGTTGCGCGCGCGCGGCGAGGCCTTGGCAGCGCTCGTCGAGGAGGACGACGGCCGGATCGAGACCGAGCTGAGCCCGGCGGGAACGCCCGGTGAGGTCAGCTATTTCGAGCTGTGGTCGGGCGAACAGGTCCTGCTGCGCTCGACGTCTCTCCACGGCGCGGACCTCGAACGCGCAGCGGGCGCTAGCGTGATCTCGGGTGTGGACCTGCCAGACGGACGCAACGGCCGGCAGATCACGATGCGCTTCGAGGTGCGGCGAGAGCCCGACGAGCAGTTCACCACGCCGGCCCCCCGGGTGACGCTCGTGCTGGCCCGGCCGACGGATGAGGTGTCGAGCGCGGTCGGTCGGGTCGCCGGTGTGCTGATCGGTGCGGGGGTCGTCGGTACCTTGCTCTGCCTCGCGATCCTCGCCGGCGTGGTGCGGTTTGGACTGGCACCGCTGCGCTCGCTCGCGGCGGCGATCGCCGAGCTGCGCGAAGGAGACCTCGCCGTCGGGCTCGATGCCGCCGGCACGTCTCGCGAGCTGCGCCCCGTGATCGAGCGACTCGACGATCTGCTCGGTCGCCTGGGCGCGGCGTTCACCCGCGAGCGCGAGCTGACGGCGGAGGTCGCGCACGAGCTGCGCACGCCGCTCGCCGGCCTGCGTGCCACGATCGAGGTGGTGCTCTCGCGCGACGAGCGTCCGCCCGAGAAGTACCGGGCCGCGCTGACCGATTGCCTCGCGATCACCCGGCAGACCGAGCGGATGGTCGAGACGATGCTGTCGCTCGCGCGGCTCGATGCGGGGGCGCCGTCGGCCTCCGCCGACCCGGTCGACCTCGAGGAGCTGGTACGCGAGGTCCTCGCCCCGCTCGCCGTGCGCGCTGCGGAGCGCAAGGTCACCGTGATGACCGAGCTCGCGCCGGTCACCGCGACCACCGATCGTGACAAGCTGCGGCTCGTCGTGCAGAACCTGATCGAGAACGCGATCAGCTACGTCGATGCCGGTGGGGCGATCCGGATCGCCCTGTCGGCGCATACCCTGCGGGTCGAGAACACGGGCTGCACGCTGGCCCCGGCGGATACCGCCAAGGTGTTCGAACGGTTCTGGCGCGGGGACGCGGCCCGCAGCACGGGAACCCACGCCGGCCTCGGCCTGGCGCTGTGCAAGAAGCTCGTCGCGATCCTCGGCGGAACGATCCGCGCCGAGGTCGTCGATGGTCGGTTCATCGCGACGGTGACGGTATGAGCTACCGGATCATCGTGGCCCTCGTGTGCAGCGCGGCCACCGCGAACGCCGAGGACGTCACGCTCGACCAGGTGCTCGCCGCGGCCGCCGGATCCCCCGCGGCACCGATCACCGCGTACGAGCTGCAGAGCGCCGAGGCGCGGGCCGCGGCCTCCGGTGCGTGGCCTGCGCCCACCGTGCGCGTCGAGACCAACCGGATCACCGCGAAGCTCGCAGCTGGGGTCGTGGTGCCGTTGCCGATCCTCGGGACGCTCGGCGCCGCGAGGCGCGAGGCTATTGCGCGTGCGCGCGTGGTGCGTGCCGAGGGCCTCGCAGGTCGGCGCGAGCTGCGTCATCAGGTGGTGCTCGCATGGCTCGCGCTCGCCCGCGCCGATGCCGATGCTGCTGCCCTCGCGACCGCAGCGCGCCAGGCGATGGAGCTCGAGCGCGTGGCGCAGGGACGGCTCGATGCCGGTGCCGGTGCCGATGTCGACGTCACGATCGCGAAGGCAGCACGGATCCGCGCGGAGCTCGCCGTCGCCGGTGCGAAGCACACGCAGGCCGCCGCCGCCGCCGAGCTCGCCGCGCAGCTCGGCTGGGACCCGCTGCGCGAGCTGCACGCCAGCGCACCGCTGCCGGGTGGCGCCGCCGCGCTGCCGGCCCTGCGCGCGTCGCTCGCCGCACATCCCGAGCGCCAGATCGCGCTGCAGCGGATCGCCGAGGGTGAGGCGACCGAGGCCACCACGCGCGCGCTGCGCCGCCCCGGGCTCGCCGTCGAGGTGCTGGCCTCGTTCTGGGATCCCACCCAACCGGGCACCGACGTCCTGGTCGGCCTGTCCGTCGAGCTCCCCGTGTTCTCCCGGATCGGGGACCAGCTCCGCGCGGCGCACGCGCAGACCACCGCCGAGCGTGCGCGACTCGCCGCTGGAGACGCGCGGCTGAGTGGCGAGCTGGTGGCGGCGTACCGGCGCTGGGAAGCCGCGACGGAGCGGCTGACCGTGCTCGAGCGCGACGTCCTGCCCGCGCAGGATCGCGCCGCGACTCTCGCTTCGCAGGCCTACCGCGAAGGAGCGCGCGACCTCGCCAGCGCGCTGCTCGCCGAACGCGACCGCTCCGCCGTCACCAGCGAGATCGCAGACGCCAAGGTCAATCTGGCGACCGCGTGGATCGAGCTCCAGCTCGCCGCAGGAGGAGAGCCCGGTGCGCACTAGTCTGATCTTGATCGCGTTCGTTGCCTGCAAGAGCGCACCCGCCGATCAAGCCGAGGAGGAGTTGCCTCCGGCGGCGGTGACCTGCAGGGTGATCGCGGAGACCGACGTCGACGAGGTGGTCGAGGTCAACGGCGTGATCTCTCCGCAGGCCAAGCTGGATGCGACCATGAGCTCGCCGGTTGCGGGCCGGATCTCGCAGCTCACCGTCGAGGAGGGCGATCACGTCGCCGTCGGTGCGTTGCTCGCGACGATCGAAGACCCTGCGCTTCCCGCGGGTAGCATCGAGGCGCGCGCGCAGGTCGCCTCGGCGAGAGCCTCGAACGAGGCAGCCCAGCTCGAGCTCGCGCGGCAGAAGCGCCTGGTCGATAGCGGCATCGGCGCTCGCCGCGACCTCGATGATGCGCGCGCGAAGG
This sequence comes from Myxococcales bacterium, assembly GCA_043753855.1. Lineage (GTDB taxonomy): Bacteria > Myxococcota_A > Polyangia > Haliangiales > Haliangiaceae > JABFXX01. The sequence continues at coordinate 23,720 of JAYUVX010000398.1, forward strand.
CCGGGGCCGCCGCCGCGGAGCTCGATGCTGCGAATGCGCGTTCGGGACTCGCGAGCAAGCAGTACGCGCGACGCGAGCTGCGCGCACCGCATGCCGGGGTCGTGCTCCACGTGTGGAAGCGCGCCGGCGAGAGCGTCGACGGAACCTCCGCCACGCCGGTGCTCGAGGTCGCCGATCTGTCGGTGCTCGAGGTTCGCGCGCAGGTCGCGCCCGCCGCCCTGGTGAAGCTCAAGGATGGCCTCTCGGCGACCGTCCAGATCAACGGCGTCGAGGGCATCACCCCGGCGATCGTCGCGCGCGTCGCGCCGGCGGTCGATCCCACCACGCTGCTCGGAACGGTTCGCGTGCAGCTGCAGGGCGCGACGACGCTCCCGATCGGCAGCGCCGCCACCGCGCGGATCGTGATCACGCGCCGCCGCGGCCTCGTGGTGCCGCCCGATGCGCTGCGGCGTTCGCAGGTCGGTACCGATGAGGTGGTCACCTGCAAGGATGATGTCGCCAAGGTGGCCATCGTGACGGTCGGGCAGCGGATGCCGACCGGCGTCGAGATCACGGAAGGCCTCGTCGCCGGAACCAAGATCGTCGTCGATCACGTGCTCGGGCTCGAGGACGGCCAGCGCCTGACCAGCAAGGCACGGGCCGGGAACAAGCCGTGATTGTCCGCTGGCTGCGCGGCAACGCGGCGGTGATCTGGCTCGCGGTGATCGGTCTCGGGATCGCGGGTGCGCGCGCGATCTACGCGCTCCCGAGCGGCATCTATCCCGAGATGACCTTCCCCCGAGTGATGGTGGTCGCGCACTCGGCACAGCTCGCGCCCGACCTGATGGAGGCGCAGATCACGCGTCCGCTCGAGGAGGTGCTCGCGGTGGTGCCCGGCGTTCGCCACATCCGTGCGAAGACGATCCGCGGTGGCTCCGAGCTCTCGCTGCAGCTCACCGATGATGCCAATCCGCTCGAGGTGCAGAACGCTTGCCGCGCTGCGATCGACCACGTCGACCTGCCGCGCGGTACGACCACGCAGGTCGAGCGCGTGCTGCCCACCGCGGTGCCGGTGATCACGTTCGACCTCGGATCAGCGCCGAACACCACCATCGATCCGCGGCGCCTCCGCGATCTCGGCGAGCGCGTCGTGCGGCCCGCCTTCGTACGGGTCCCAGGCGTCGGCGGCATCGAGCTCCAGGGCGGGCGAGTGCGGGAGGTCGAGATCCTGATCGATCCGGACCGGCTCGCCGCACTTCACCTCAGGCCGTCGGAGCTCGCGACCAAGCTCGAGCAAGCCGACCAGCGGATCGCGGCGGGCCACGTGTTCGATCAGCACCAGACGCTGCCGATCGTGCTCGATGCGCAGGCCGCCGACCTCGATGCGATTCGCCGGATCCCGGTGGCGAGCGGCCCTACCGGCCCGATCGTTCTCGGTTCGATCGCCGAGGTCGTCGAGGGCGCGCAGGATCCGGACGTGCTCGTGCGCGGGCCCGGAGGGGAAGCCGTCGCGATCTCGGTGGCTCGGCTGCCCGGCGCAAGCACACCCGACGTGGTGGCCGGCATCGAGGCACAAGTCGCCAAGCTCCGCGCGACCCACGCGCTGCCGCCGGATGTCGTGCTGACGCCGGTGTACGACCAGGCTCAGCTCGTCGATGAATCGCTGGCGAGCGTGCGCGATGCGATCCTGATCGGCATCGCGCTCTCGCTGATCGTGATCGCCCTCGCCCTCCGCGACCTCCGCGCAGGCCTGATCGCCGCACTTCCCATCCCCATCACGCTGCTCGGCACGTTCGCCGTGATGCGCTGGTTCGGGCTCACGCTCAATCTGATGTCGCTCGGTGGCCTGGCGATCTCGATCGGCCTCGTGGTCGACGACGCGATCGTGGTCACCGACGGCATCGTCGCGAGGATCGAGGAAGGACTACCGCGCAACGAGGCGATCGAGCGCGGGTTCGCCGACATGTTCGCGGCGGTGGTCGGCACCACACTGACCACGATCGTCGTGTTCGCTCCGCTCGCGCTGCTGTCTGGAATGACCGGAAAGTTCCTCGGCGCGTTCGCGGTCACGCTCGCGATCGCGGTGGCGCTCTCGATGCTGATGGCGTTTGCGCTGATCCCGATCCTCGCGCGCTGGATCGGACCGCCGCGGGCGCGCGTCGAGAACCGCGATCGGATCGGCGCGCTGATCACCTGGCTGATCCGGCATCGCTGGATCGCACCCGTGATGGTCGTCGTCCTGCTCGTTGCCGGCTACCTGGCGCAGCGCAGCCTGTCCACCGGCTTTCTGCCCGCGCTCGACGAGGGCGCGTTCGTGATCGACTTCAAGACACCTCCCGGCACCTCACTCGAGGAGACCGACCGGATCGGCGAGACCGTGGACCGCGTGCTCCACGACAGCCCCGAGGTCGCCACGTTCACCCGGCGCACCGGAACCGAGCTCGGGCCCGCGGTCGCCACCCTGCAGAACCAGGGCGACATCATGGTGCGCTTGGTACCACACGGAGATCGCGGCAGCGTTGGCGACGTGATCGACGACCTGCGCGGAAAGCTCGCGGCGGCGGTCCCCGAGGCTCGGTTCGGGTACATCCAGGTCCTGCAGGACGTGCTCGCCGATCTCGCCGGCAACCCCGAGCCGATCGAGATCCGCGTGCTCGGCGACGATCCCGCGGTGCTCGAGGCATGGGCCGAGAAGGCTGGCGAGGAGCTCGCCAAGCACGAGGAGCTGGTCGACGTGTTCGATGGCCGCGAGGGCTCGATCCCGATCCTGCGCTCGCGGATCGATCCGCTCCAGCTCGCCCACCTCGGGATCGATGCCAGCGCCGTCGGCAGCGACCTCACGGTGGCCGTCGAGGGTCGTCAGATCGGCGACATCCTGCTGCCCTCGCGCGTGATCGGCGTGCGGCTCCGCTATCCAGATGCGCTGCGCTATTCCGCCTCGGCTATGGCGCGCAGCCCGATCGCCTACGGCCCGCGCTCGCTGACCCTCGATCAGGTCGTGACGTTCGATCGACCGCTGTCTCCGAGCGTGCTCCACCGCGATGGCCTCCGCGCGACGCTGGTGATGACCGCGAGCACGCCGTCCGGAGATCTCGGCGCAGCGCAGGCCGCCGTCGAGGAGATGCTCCGTGCCGTGCCGCCGCCGCGAGGTGCACAGATCGAGATCGGAGGCCAGGCGGCGACCAGCGCGGCCGCGCGTCGCGAGCTGATCTTCGTCGCGCTCGCCGCGACCGCACTGGTCCTGCTCGTCCTGCTCGTGCAGCTCGGGTCGTTGCGCTATGCGCTCGTGGTGCTGATCGGCGCCCCGCTGTCCACCGCGGGTGGCCTCATGGCGCTCGCGCTGACCCACACGCCGCTGGATATCTCGTCGATGACCGGCCTGGTCCTGCTCGTCGGCCTGGTCGTCAAGAACGGCATCCTGCTGCTCGAGCAGATGCTGCACGAGCACGCGGCCGGGCTGTCGTTCGAGCAGGCGATCGTCGCCGCGTCGCGCCGCCGGATGCGGCCGATCTTGATGACGACGATCGCGACCCTCGCCGGCCTCGCGCCGCTCGCGATCGGCATCGGCGCAGGTGCCGAGCTCCAGCGGCCCCTCGCGATCGCGGTGATCGGCGGCCTCGTGCTCGCGACGCTGGTCACGCTCGTCGTGATCCCCGGCCTCGCGAGCCTGGTCAGCCCGCGGGCTCCCATGCCAGAGCCTGTCGCGTAGGGCGGGCTTGGTGCCCTCGGACCTGCCGGCGGCGACGAGTGCGAGGGCCGCACATCGCGAAGCAACGCGTACGACAAGCGTCGGTCAGCGCTGGCCAAGGGCCGCGAAGCCCGCGCGTGCGCTGGCCGACACCGCGGGGCTGGGATCGTCGATCGCCGCCCGGAACCGGCGCTCGGCCTCCGCGCGCTGCCGGGCGTCCACCAGCAGCCAACCGAGCATCGCGCTCGCCTCGCGGGCATGCGCCGAGCGCGGATAGTGATCGAGGAACTCGCGGAACGCATCCACGGCCTCGGACCGTTTTGCGCGCGCGAGCGCCACCGGGTACCAGTAGCTTGCATCCTCGGCGAGCGGCCCGTCGGGATCGAGGATGCCGGCGCGGGCGAACGTCGTCGAGGCACGCGTGAAGTCACCGGCGCGCAACGCCGCCCACGCCTCGTCGTACGCGGTCGCCTGCGGTGCGCGAGCCCGTGGTGCCGGAGCCGCGGGAATCGGCTCGACGCGCTCCGTGATCGCCACGGCACGCGGGCGCGAAACATCGCGCTCGATAGACCGCGGCCGCGGGCTGACGACCGCCGGTGCAGGTGTCACCGCCGGAGCACTCGTCGCCTCGCTCGTCATCGAGTTGATCGGAGGCACGGGTGGCGCCGGTGCCGGCGCGCTTGCAGTGCGCACCGGCGGCGCAGCCCACGACTGCCCCGCACCGAGCATCGTCCGCGCGCCGGCGATCGGCCGCACCTCGACGAGGCCGTGGGTCACTGTCACGCCGACCAGCCGCCCCAGCTGCGCGGCGACCTCGAACGCGGTGGAACCGATCGAACAGCGCGCCGAGCGCCGTGGAGTCCCCGGTGGCGCATGCAGCGAGCAGCGCCTCGTCCGAGAGCTGCGCGGCCTCGCCGCTGATCCGGCGAAGCGGTACGAGCTTGGCGCTCACAGGCCTCCGTAGCGAACGCCGAGGCCGAGCCGCATGATCAGGCGTGGCTCGGCGGGTAGCACCACCATCGCGGAGCCGTTCTCGACGATCGTCTCCTGCGTGAGATCGGCCGCGCCGAACACGTCGATCGCGAGGTGGCGGGAGAGCGGGATCGAGCATGTCAGGTGGACATCGGCGCGCATCCCGCCGGTCTCGCTGCGCATGTCGTGCGTTTGACCGCGGGTGTGCATCTGCCCGAGGCCAGCCGCGAAGCCCGGTGACAACGTGGCGCGACCGACCGCGAACGGGATGTCGAGGCCGCCGAGCATCTCGATGCTGCGTCGCTCGACCTGGCTCTCCCAGACTCCCGGCCCGCTCGCGACGTTCGCGACCCGGATCCGCGCCGCCGCACACACCGGACCGAGCATGATGCAGGCACCGAGGTGCGCGCCGACCCAGCTCGTGCGGTCGCTCGCGTACGAGGTCTCGAACGCCCCGAACACGTGCACACCGCGCGCCGACGCACGACTCGACCATGCATCGAGAGCGGGCACCGGAGACGCGCGGATCGTATCAACCGTGGTACTTGGGACAGCGTGTGTGGCGAGCAACGGGCTGCCGACATCGGCGCGGGTGAACGATTCGATCACCGTCGCGGCGGTGCTCGCCTCGGCGACGACGCGCTCGATTGCCGGCGCATCACCTTGCGTGAGCTCGACGACCAGCGCCTCGCCACGCCGGGTCAGCTGCGCGCGGAGCGCGGGACACGATCCGGGCTCGAGTGCGATACCACGCACCGCGAGGATGTCGCTGACGGCGCCGACCAGATCGGGATCACCCGCGAGCACGGCGCTTGGAGCGCACGCATCGGCGCGGCTCGATCCCGCGAGGGCGGCGTGCACGAGGCCGATGACGATCAGATGACGGTTCACGGGTTCACGGATGGGTTGCCGACCGGCCAGGAAGCCTTCACCCCAATCGACCCAGAAACCAGTGAAGAAACGCCCGGGCGGTGGGCACACATCACCAGACGCATGCTTCGCCTGGTCTTGGTCCTCTCCACGCTGCTGATCGCGCGGGGGAGCTTCGCCGAGGGGCCCACGGTGGCTTCGGATTCTTTCCCGTACCGCCCCGGTGGTC
>JAYUVX010000399.1:0-3266 GCA_043753855.1 Myxococcales bacterium
GCGACGCTCGGGTGCATGCCGGGACCATTCATCGTCGGATCGTCGACGTCGGCCACGGTCGTGGGCGTTGCGATGCGCGGGCCGGCAGGCGGCAACGCCTTTGCCGAACGCGCGACGGTCCGGTCCCCACCGCTCGCGCGCGGCGGAGCGACCGCATCGACCGCATCGACCGCATCGACCGCATCGACCGCATCGACCGCATCGATCCGCGTGGGGCTGGTCGCGGAGCCCGCGGTCGGCTGCGGTGTCAGCGCGGGCACGACCGCCGAGCCGCCTCCGAGATCGGGCGTCAGGTCGGGTGAGCGGGACGGCGTGTCGGAGCCTCCGTGCGTCGCCAGCAGCACGGCGGCGCCTGCACCACCGACGAGGATCACGAGGCCGAGGATCACGAGCAGGCTCGTGCGCCGCGACTTGATCGGGCCCGTATCGAGCCGGGACGTCGACGACGAGGTGATCGCGCGCTGCTGTGCGCTGACCGCGCGCTGCTGCCCGCTGAGCGCCCGGTGCTGGCCGCTGACCGCGCGCTGCTCGCCGCTCGCCATCCGCAACCGGCCGCTCGGCTGCGCACCGATCGCCTCCGGTGCCGGACCGGCGATCGTGTCGAGCGCGTCGGCGAGCGCTACCATCGAGGGGAACCGATCAACCGGATCGAGCGAGAGTCCGCGCGCGAGGACGCCGCATAGCTCGTCGAGTGACGTATCGATCGTGCGGCGCTCGGCGATGAACGCGCGCAGCGCCTCGCGCGCCGGTGCGGTGGGCGGCCGGCGTCCCGCGATGCCCTCGCCCAGCGCGACGCACAGCGCGAACTGATCGGCGGGCGCCTCGGTGGCGAGCCCGGCGCGCTGCTCCGGCGCCATGTACGCGGGGGTTCCCGCGATGTGCCCGGCTGCGGTGATGTTGGACGATGCGCCGGGCGATCGCGTCTCGGTCGGAGCGACCGGGGAGGGCGTATTCGAGCGCACCGCGAGTCCGAAGTCCGCCACCCGCACGCGACCATCGGCGCCGAGCAGGAGGTTCGCCGGCTTGACGTCGCGATGCACGAGGCCCGCATGGTGTGCGGCCGCGAGCCCTCGCGCGGCTTGCGCGTAGAGCCGCACCAGGACGCGCCAGTCCGAGCTCGGTCCACCGCGCGCCGCCAGGGTGTCGCCGGCGACTAGCTCGGTCACCAGGAACACCTCGCCGTCGATCTCGCCAACATCGTGAACCGCGAGCACGTTGGGATGGGTCAGCCGCGCCAGCGCGCGCGCCTCGCGGAGCAGGCGGTCGCGCTCGCGGCCATCGTCGGCGCGGTCGGGGCGCACGAACTTGATCGCGAGCTCCCGGCGCAGCTGTGGATCCCACGCGGCCCACACCTCGCCCATACCACCTGCGGCGATCCGGCGATCGAGCTGATAGCGGCCGAGCGTGCGGCGGGTCTGCGAGTGCTCCAGCGCGCCGAGCCCGGCGAGCACGGCGGCGCAAGCCTCGCAGTTGTCGACGTGCTGCTCGACCATCGAGAGCGAGTCCTGCGCCAGCGCTCCCTCGACCATGCGGACGAGCTGGTCCTCGCTCGGGCAGTTCGAATCGTTCACGCGTCGTCGTCCGATCCGTCCGCGAGCTCGGGCGCCTTCAGCACGCGCGACAGGGAAAGATCGATCCGACTATCCGCTGAACGTACGACACTATCGAGCGAGTCCGCCGCGATCCCGAGCTGCGCACCGAGCTCCCTGCGGGTAGCCTCGGTCAGCTCGGCGCGGGCCTGAGCGAGCGTGCGCGCGACGGTGGCGCGGTGAATGCTGTAGAGCGCGGCGATCTGATCGAGGGTGAGCCCGTCGACCTGCGCGTGGCGAAGGAAGTTGCGCTGCCGTGGCCCGAGGTTGGTCACCGCCCGCGCGAACGCGGTCTTGATCGCTCGGCTGATCTGCTCGCGCGAGTACCGGCTCGCGATATCGGGCGACAGCGACGGCATCCCGAGCATGTCGTCATCCGCGAGCAGCTCCTCGAGCTTGCGCGCCTTCTCGCTGCGGGCGATGTCGACCAGCGCACGCAGCGCGGTCACGCGCAGCCAGTTCTGGAGGAAGCCGAACCCGGAGTAGTCCGCGATCCGGGGCGGCCGCTCCGCGGTGGCGACAAACAGCTTGATCCGCAGCGTCTGCCGCAGCTCGTCGCCGGTAACGCTCAGCCGGCGAAACCGCGCGAGCACACCATCGAGATCCGCGCGATGGACCTGCTCGAACGCGGCGATCGCACGCGCATCCCCGGTCGCGCACCACAGCGCAAGGAACAGATCCTCCACCCGCAGCCGGGCCCACGCCGACGTCAGATCCTTCTGCGACGCGATGCGCTGTGCGAGCGCCTCCGCGAACTGCGCATCGGTGATCGCCGCGCTCGGATACTTCTCGCGGACCGCCGCGAGCTCACGAGCGATCCGATCGCCGACCGCGGCCTCTTCGAGCAGCGGTCGTGCGCTCGCCGGCGCTCCGGCGACGACCTGGTTCCACCACGGATTCACGGCGCCGAGTTATGCCACGCCGAAGGCCGTTCGCGCGGTCCCATTGCAACGCCCGACCTCGCCGGCCCGCGTACCATCTCCTGGAGGGCGGCGCGAAGGACCAGTGGTCAGCCGGCCTCCACGGGCTGCCGGGCCTTCTCCCAGCCGGCGATCCCGTCGGGCATCACGAAAACCTGCGTGTATCCGAGCTCCTGGGCACGCCCGGCGCCCGCATGGCAGCTGTGTCAACCAGGCCCGGAGCAGTAGAACACCAGCGTCGCTGCCAGGTCCGCCGGTAGGTCGGTAGCCTCGATCGCATATGCGTTGAGGTTGTTCGCACCCGGGACGTGGCTCCGCTTCCAGCGGCCGGGGCCGTTGTTGTCGAACACGTGGAAGCCGGGCTCGCCGAGGCGTGCCGCGACCTCCGCGACGGTCAGCTCGGCGATCGAGTCCAAGCTACGAAACGGGCTTGCGAGCCGGCTGCGTGCGGTTGATCTTCGACTTCGTCGCCTTCTTGCTGCCGCTGTGTCCGGACCAGTCGGTCCAGCGATAGCTGGGCTCGCCCGGGGCGCGGAAGTCGACGTGGATGAACTGCGAGGTCGGGTAGATGCCGATGCCCATGTTGCCGGCGTCGAGCGACTCGGCGTAGGCGTACATGTCCCGGATCGAGACGTCCTTGATCCGGATGTCCATCGCCGAGGCGTGGAAGTGGCGGCTCGAGCTGCGTTCCGCGAACCGGAAGCCCGAGACCAGCTCGATCCGCTTGCCGCTGAAGTGGTCGGAGATCCGCGACAGC
>JAYUVX010000400.1:0-9901 GCA_043753855.1 Myxococcales bacterium
CCGCGATGCGATCGCGTGGGCACATGCCGTGCGAACGGCGCTGCGCGAGCTCGACGGTGAGCTCCCCGATCAACCACTGGCGACGACGATCCGGCGGGATATCGCCGGATCGGTGGCGGTTCCGAGCTCGCTCGACCTGGCCGCGTTCGCGATCGGCGATCACTGCCTGCTCGCGCGGCTGACCGAAGATATCGCCGGCGAGGGTGAGCTCGCGCTCCGGCTCGCCCATGCCGCAGACGATCGCGCGCCGATCTGCGGTACTCCGTTCGTGTGCGTCTCGATCGGTGACGAGCCGCTGGCCACCGCCCGGCATGGCCATCGCCGCGCATGGGCAAACGATGCCGGTCCGTGGCTCGGTGTCGGCCGCTCCGGCGAGCTCGCGGTGGTCTCGACCAGTCACTTCGCGGTCGATGGCTATGGCCACGCGTGGCTGACGTCACGGATCGGCGCGCATCACACGCGGCTGTACGCGCGGGCCCCCGCCGGCACCACGCTGATGATCGACCGGCCACTCGCACCCGTTCGCGATCGCATCCCGCTCGGGATCGCGTGGCGTCCGCTGCGCTCTCCCGCTCCCCGGGCCCTGCGCCTCGGTTACGCGCTCGGCCGCGCGCTGCATCGCGCGAACCGGCGACCGGACGCACGGTTCTCGCCGACGTTCCAGGTGCCGGTCGCACCCGGCGAGCGCGATGATCCACAGCGCCGCCGCCGCCGCGTCGTCAGCTCGACGATGTCGGTGCGGTTCGCCGACGGGGAGCCCGAGCCGTTCGAGGCATTCGAGGCGCGTGCGCGATCGATCATCGAGCGCGAGGCGGCCGGTCGCGGGCTCAATGCGCGGCTGATGGCGGCCGCACGTGCCGCACCGGTGTCGCTCGCCTGGAAGCGCGCGGCGTTCTCGACGTCCCGGCCGCACTGGCTCGAGCGGATCGCCGAGGTCGTGGGTGGCCGCGCCTGCCTGTCGCGCATGCGGCTCGACGCCCCGCTCGCTGCGGCGTGCGCGGTGTCGTCACCTGCGCGGCTGTCGACTGCCCGCGACCCGCTCGGCGCGTGCGTGCTCACCGTGATCGATGATGGTGACACCGCCGCGATCACGGCGTGCGGCTCCGGACTCGCCGGGACCCACGACGACGCCGAGGCGCTGATCGACGAGCTACTCTCGCTCCTCTAGATCGCCTGCATGCAATGGAACCCTGGTGGGGCGTCCTGCGCTCGAACCTGGTCGAGCGCGTTCACGGCAGCTGATTCTTGCGCGCCGCGAGCATCTCGATCAGATCCATCTTCGTGACGATGCCGATGACGGCGCGCTGATCGTCCACGACGATCGCGACCTCGCCACGCTCGAAGATCCGCGGCAGCTCACTCGAGCTCGCGTTGAGGCCGACCGTAGAGACCTTGCGCTCCATGATCTCCGCCACGATCGTGTCCTTGCTGACGCGCCCCGCGACGAGGTGATGCAGCAGGTCGCTCTCGGTCAGGATGCCCGCGAGCTTGCCCTGATCGAGCACCGGCATCTGCGAGATGCCGTGCTCCTTGAACAGCTCGGTGGCGCGGCCGAGCTTGTCGTTGACATCGAGTGAGATCACATCGCGGCGGTTGAGCGCGCGCACGACATCGCCGACCGTGCCGACCTCCCAGTCACCCTTGACGAAGCCCTGCTGGCGCATCCACTTGTCGTCGGCGAACTTCGACATGTAATTGCGGATCGAATCCGGCAGCACCACGACGACGCGCTTGCCCGGTCCGAGCTCGCGCGACACCTGCATCGCGGCCCACACCGCGGAGCCCGACGAGCCGCCGACCAGCAGGCCCTCCTGGCGGATCAGCTGGCGCGCGACCAGGAAGCTGTCGCGGTCGTTGGACTTGATCCACTGGTCGACCAGCCGGCGATCGAGCACGTCGGGGATAAAGTCGTAGCCGATGCCCTCGACCTTGTAGCTTTTGATCTCGCCGGGACCCGCGAGGATCGAGCCCTCGGGATCGACGCCGATGATCTTGCAGCCGGGGACCTCGCGCTTCACGACGCGCGCGATGCCGCTGATCGTGCCGCCGGTCCCCGCGGTCATCACGACCGCATCGAGCTTGCCGCCACATTGATCGACGATCTCGCGGCCGGTGCCCTCCTCGTGCGCCGCCGGGTTCGACGGGTTCGAGTACTGATCGAGGATGTGCGAGTTCGGGATGATCTCCTTCAGCCGCTTCGCGACGCCGATGTGACTCTCGGGCGAGTCCCACGCGGCCTCGGTCGGCGTACGGATGATCTCGGCGCCGAGCGCCTCGAGCACCACCTGCTTCTCCTGCGACATCTTCTCGGGCAGTGTGATGATCACGCGGTAGCCACGCGCGGCCGCGGCGATCGCGATGCCGATGCCGGTGTTGCCGCTGGTCGGCTCGATCAGGGTGTCGCCCGGCTTGATCCGGCCCTCGCGCTCGGCGTCGAGCAGCATCTTGATGCCGATCCGATCCTTCACCGACCCGCCGGGGTTCATGAACTCGCACTTGCCGAGCAGCTCGCCGGGGAGGCCCTTGCCGATGCGGGAGAGTCGAACGAGCGGCGTGTGCCCGACGGTTTCGAGGATGGAGTCGAAGATCTGCTCGGCCATTGCGCGGGCACTCTACCGCAAACGATGGTAATCAGGCCCCGATGTCGTCCGTGGACCGCCTCATCGAAACTCTCGATCGCCGCATCGTCGTGCTCGATGGAGCCATGGGGACGATGATCCAGGCCCTCGGTTTTGCTGATGAAGCGCAGTGGCGCGGCGAGCGGTTCAAGGACCACGGCCACTCGCTGAAGGGTTGCAGTGACCTGTTGGCCCTCACCCGGCCGCAGGCGATCGAGGACATCCACCTCGCGTTCCTCCTCGCGGGCGCCGATATCGTCGAGACCAACACGTTCACCGGGACCTCGCTCGCGCTGGCCGACTATGGCCTCGAGCACGACGTCCGCGACATCAACATCGCAGGGGCCACCGCCGCTCGGCGCGCCGCGGACCGCGCGGAGGCGCTCGATGGCAAGCCGCGCTGGGTCGCCGGCTCGATCGGGCCCACCACGAAGACCGCCTCGCTGTCTCCCGACGTCAATGATCCGGGCGCTCGCGCCGTCACGTTCCGCCAACTGGTCGATGCGTTCGCCGAGCAGGCGCGCGCGCTGATCGAGGGCGGCGTCGATCTGATCCTGACCGAGACCCACATCGACACGCTCAACTGCAAGGCGGCGCTGTACGCGTTCGAGGAGCTGTTCGCGCAGGGCGTGCGCAAGGTCCCGGTGATCGCGAGCGTCACGATCCCCGATCGCTCGGGGCGCACGCTGTCGGGCCAGACGGTCGAGGCGTTCTATAACTCGGTGTCTCACGCGAACCTGTTCGCGGTCTCGATCAACTGCGCGCTCGGCGCCGAGGACATGCGCCCGCACGTGGCCGAGCTCGCGCGCTCCGCGGGTGTGCGCGTCGCCTGCTATCCGAACGCCGGGCTGCCCAACGAGTTCGGCGGCTACGACGATACGCCCGAGCACATGGCCGGCGTGCTCGGCAGCTTCGCGCGCGAGGGCATGCTGAACCTCGTCGGCGGTTGTTGTGGCACGCGCCCCGAGCACATCGCCGCGATCGCGAAGGCGGTCTCCGACGTCAAGCGCCGCACCGTGGTCACGCCGGCGCGGTTCATGCGGCTCTCCGGCCTCGAGCCGCTGACGATCACGCCGCAGACAAACTTCGTCGTCATCGGCGAGCGCACCAACGTCACCGGCTCCGCCGCGTTCCGCCGGCTGATCAAGGACGACAAGTACGACGAGGCGGTCGCCGTGGCGCGCCAGCAGGTCGAGAGCGGCGCCAACATCCTCGACGTCTGCATGGACGAGGGCATGCTCGATGGCGTCGCCGCGATGCGCAGGTTCCTCAACCTGATCGCCGCCGAGCCCGACATCGCCAAGATCCCGGTGATGGTGGACTCCTCGAAGTTCTCCGTCATCGAGGCCGGGCTCGAGTGCCTGCAGGGCAAGGGCGTCGTCAACTCGATCTCGCTCAAGGAGGGCGAGGAGTCGTTCATCCGTCAGGCGCGGATCGTCCGTCGGTTCGGCGCCGCCGTGGTCGTGATGGCCTTCGACGAGACCGGCCAGGCCACCTCGGTCGATCACCGGCTCGCGATCGCCCACCGCGCCTACAAGATCCTCACCGAGCAGGTCGGGTTCCCGGCCGAGGACATCATCTTCGATCCCAACATCCTGACGATCGGCACCGGCATCGAGGAGCACGACCCGTATGCGGTCCACTTCATCGACGCGGTGCGCCGGATCAAGACCGAGCTCCCCGGCACCAAGGTCTCGGGCGGCGTCTCGAACCTGTCGTTCTCGTTCCGCACGTCACCGCGCGTGCGCGAGGCAATGCACGCGGTGTTCCTCTATCACGCGATCAAGGCTGGCCTCGACATGGCGATCGTCAACGCCGGTCAGCTCGCGGTCTACGACGACATCGATCCGATCCTGCGCGAGCACGTCGAGGATCTCGTCCTCAACCGCCGTCCCGACGCGACCGAGCGCATGCTCGCGCTCGCCTCGAGCTACAGCGGCGAGACCGTGCGCAAGGAGGACGAGCTGCTGTGGCGCAAAGAGCCGCTCGGCAAGCGGATGGCGCACGCGCTGGTCAACGGCATCACCGACTTCATCGATGAAGATGTCGCCGAGGCCCTCACCGTCTATCCCAGGCCGCTGCTCATCATCGAGGGCCCGCTGATGGACGGCATGAACATCGTCGGCGAGCTGTTCGGCGCCGGAAAGATGTTCCTGCCGCAGGTCGTGAAGTCGGCGCGCGTGATGAAGAAGGCGGTCGCGATCCTCGAGCCGCTGATGGACGCGGAGAAGAAGGCCGCGGGCGTCACCACGGCCAAGGGCAAGATGGTGATCGCCACCGTCAAGGGCGACGTCCACGACATCGGCAAGAACATCGTCGCCGTCGTGCTGCGCTGCAACGGCTACGAGGTCACCGACCTCGGCGTGATGGTCCCGCAGCACAAGATCCTGGACACCGCCGTGGAGCTCGGCGTCGACATGATCGGCCTCTCCGGCCTGATCACGCCGTCGCTCGACGAGATGATCTCGGTGGCCACCGAGATGACCCGCCGCGGGATGACGCTGCCACTGTTGATCGGCGGCGCCACCACCTCGGGCAAGCACACCGCGGTCAAGGTCGCGCCCGCCTACGCGGGTCCCACGGTCCACGTGCCCGACGCCTCGCTCGCGGTCGGCGTGATGAACAAGCTGCTGTCCACCGACAAGGAGCCGTACCTCGCGGAGATCCTGGCGAAGCAGGAGTCCACGCGGATCGCGCACGCCAACACCCAGAAGCGGCCGACGATCTCCACCGAGGAGGCTCGCCGCCGCAAGATGGTGCTGCCGTTCTCCGCGGCCGAGATCCCGACGCCGGAGTTCCTCGGCTCGCGGAACGTCGAGATCCCGCTCGGCGAGCTGGTTCCGTGGATCGACTGGTCACCGTTCTTCCACACCTGGGAGCTCTCGGGCCGCTATCCCGCGATCCTCCAGGATCCCAAGAAGGGCGATGCCGCGCGCAAGGTGTTCGCGGACGGCCAGGCGCTGCTGAACCGGATCGTCGCCGAGAAGCTGCTCGTCGCCCGCGCGACCTACGGATTGTTCCCCGCCGGCACCACCGAGGACGACGAGATCCTCGTCTTCGATCCCGAGCAGCCCACGCGCACGATCGCCAGGTTCCCGATGCCGCGCCAGCACGAGGAGAAGGAGGTCGCGCTGTGCCTCGCGGACTTCATCGCGCCGGTCGGCAACGCCGTGCAAGATCACCTCGGTGCGTTCATCGTCACCGCGGGCATCGGCACCGATGCGCTCTCGGCGATGTTCGAGAGCCAGCACGACGACTACAACGCGATCATGGCCAAGGCCCTCGCCGACCGGCTCGCCGAGGCCGGCGCCGAGTGGCTGCACCGCCGCGTGCGCCGCGAGTGGCAATACGGGCTCACCGAAAATCTGACTGCGGAGCAGATCCTCGCCGAGACCTACCGCGGCATCCGCCCGGCGTTCGGCTATCCAGCGTGCCCGGACCACACGCCGAAGGGCACGCTGTTCGAGCTGCTCGACCACGCCGACTTCCACACTGTGATCCTGACCGAGAGCTTCGCGATGCATCCGACCGCGTCGGTGTCGGGGCTGTACTTCGCGCATCCCAAGGCGCAGTACTTCTCGGCGGGCCGCCCGCGCTAAGCCTCGCGTGGGGGCGGCGGGAGCTCGAGCGTGATCGGGCCGAGCACACCGCCGCGGAACTCGTGCACCAGCATCTCGGCGGCCTTGTGCAGATCGACGCGGCCGCCCTTGAGTAGGCCGCCGCGGCGACGACCGACCTCGACGAGCAGCGCCTCGGCATCGCGTGGCTTCGCGGCGAGCTTGTAGCGCGCGATGATCAGGTGCGGATAGTTCTCGAGGAAGAACCGGCCGCCGAACATCGCGATCGTGAGGTAGTCGATCGCGGTGTCGGGGATCGAGCCCGCGAGCGCGAGGCGGAAAGCACGCGATTCGTCCTCGATCTTGGGCCACATCAGGCCGGGGCTGTCGGTGATCTGCATGCCGCTCGACAACGTCACCATCTGCTGCTCCTTGGTGACCGCCGGCTTGTCACCGGTCTTCGCGACGTTGCGATTCATCAGGGTGTTGAGCAGCGTCGACTTGCCGACATTGGGCACGCCGGCGATCAGCGCGCGCACGGCCTTGTCCGGACCCCGATGCGCCGCGAGGTGGCGAGACAGCTCGGCGATCCGCTTCCGCGTGACCAGCGGGCGCTCGGTGGTCGACGCGAACGCTTTCACGTTGGGCTCGGACTCGAAGTGCTTGATCCACGCGCGCGTGACCTCTGGATCGGCGAGGTCGGCCTTGGTCAGCACCTTGATCCCGGGCTTCTTGCCACGCAGCTCCGAGATCAGCGGATTCGAACTCGCCGTCGGCAGCCGGGCGTCGATCACCTCGATCACGACGTCCTGCGATGGCATCAGCGCCACCAGCTCGCGCCGGGCCTTGACCATGTGTCCCGGGTACCACTGAAGGGACATCGTGTTCCCTTCTTACCCTGTTCGCTCCCCGAGCGGTCAGGTGCGAGCACGCGGTTGGCTTGCTACGTTGCCGAACATGAGCAGTCTTCGCGTCGACGTTTGGTCCGATATCGCCTGCCCGTGGTGCTACGTTGGAAAGCGCCGGCTCGAGGCGGCGATCGCCCAGGTCGGCACGCGCGCCGACGTCGAGGTGGTCTGGCACGCCTTCGAGCTCGATCCCGCCGCGCCACCGGTGCGCGACAGCTCCGAGAGTTACGCCACCCGGCTCGCGAACAAGTACGGCACGTCGGCCGCAAAGGCTCAGGGCATGCTCGACAACATGACGAATGTCGCCGCGATCGATGGTCTCGACTTTCACTTCGAGCGGGTGCGCGCCGGCAACACGTTCGACGCCCACCGCCTGATCCACCTCGCTGGCGAGCGCGGCCTCCAGGACGCGATGAAGGAGCGCCTGCTCCGCGCCTACATGACCGAGGGCGAGGCGATCGGCGACCGCGAGGTGCTCGTGCGGCTCGCCACGGAGGCCGGCCTCGATGCCGAGGAGGTTCGCGGTGTCCTGGCGTCCGATGGTCACGCCGATGCGGTCCGCGAGGACGAGGCCAGCGCCCGCGAGCTCGGCATCACTGGCGTGCCATTCTTCGTGGTCGACCGCAAGTATGCCGTGTCGGGTGCGCAGCCCGCCGACATCCTCGCGACCGTGCTGAACCGCGCGCTCGACGACCAGCTGCCCGCCGAACCTGCCGACGGCGCCGTGTGCGGCCCCGACGGCTGCGGTTAACCCATGATCTCCAGGATCCGCGCCGCATCGTGGAAGTCACGCACGAGGAGCTCGGCCACGCGCGCGTGCTGCGGTGTCGAGCGCACGAACGTCACGAAGAAACCCGGATCGACCTGACCGCCGTCCACCCACAGCGGCGCCTCGACGACCTGGCCGGTTCCGAAATGCTCGAACGTGCAGTCCCCGCCGTGCTCAGTGGCGTCCCACTCCGGGTCGAGCGTTCCGCCGCGGTAGTGTTCCATCAGCTCGCGACGGGTCGCCACGAAGTCCGCGATCGCGGTACGGATCTCTACTGCTCGCTCGAGCACCCGGGCGCGCCCCACCACGGGAAGGACCGTGATCCACGTGGTGCCACTACGGAACGTCGAGTGCTCGGGGAACGCGGTCCGCAGCCGCGCCAGCAAGGCCTCGCGGTCCGCGGGCAGTAGCTCGCGAAAGCTCAGCACCAAACCGCCGGCGCCGAGCCGGATCCCGAGCTCGAGGTCACTCGGCACGTCGGAGACCGCGTCGAGCTCGAGGCGCTGCGGATCTCGGACCGGCACGGGCGGAGTGTAGAGTAGCGTCTCCGCGGAGACGTGAGGCGTCGTGGTATGAGCGACAGCATGCACCGCGCACTCATCGCACTGCTCGCGCTCACCGCCTGCGGGGGCACGAGCCTGCCGGCGACGCTGCCCGCGCATGCCACCGGGGGCACCGAGCTCGATGCCCGGTTCGTCGATGCCGTGCGTGGTGCCGCCGTCGAATACCGCACGTGGACTCGGCTCGACGATCAGCTCCGCCAGGCGCCGACCTTGTGCGCGGCCCCGGCCACCGGCCCGCAGCCGCCCACGCTACGGCGCTCGGCGGCGGGCAACGGACCGCATGCGCGCAAGCTGTACACGCTGTGGCCCTCGTCGACGGCTGCCTACACCGCGACCGATGCCGTGCCGGTGGGGTTCGCGGTCGTGAAGGAATCGTTCGCAGCGGTGGTGGTCGATGCGACCCACCCCGGGCCGGCACCGACGGTGCGCACCCCGGAGGGCGAGTACCTCACGGCGGGGGACCGCACCGATCTGTTCGTAATGACCAAGGTCGCCACGGGCGCCGACACCGACGCGGGCTGGATCTACGGCACGGTCTCGCCCGACGGCACGGTGACCAGCGCCGGCCGCGTCGCGAGCTGCATGGGCTGCCATGATCCCGATGCGAAGCGCGAGCGGCTGTTCGGCGTTCGCCGATGAATCCGTCCGCGACGCAGGAGCAGACCTCCTGGCATGAAGCGGCCGTGCGTAGGGTCCACTCATCACGGGGGCCGGCGGGGTCGAGGTATGATGCCGCGGATGCGGACCATGGACCCGACCGACCTCTCGTTCTTCGATACCGCTCCCAAGCGGATCGTCGACACGGCGCGATTCTCGGCCTCGCCGGAGCGCGTGTTCGAGTCGTTCGCAGATCCCCAGATGTGGACGCAGTGGTTCCCGCTGATGCACCGCGCGAGCTGGACCGAGGGCACCGGCGGGGTCGGCTCGGAGCGCGAGGTCTCGCTGCGCGCGCTCGGCACGTTCCGCGAACGGATCATCGCGTGGGAACCCGGGCGCCGATTCGCGTTCACGATGGTCGCGTCGACCTCGCCGCTCGCCCACCAGATCGCCGAGGATTATCGACTGGTCCCGGATGGCCGCGGCAGTCGGCTCGACTGGGTGCTCGCGGCACGGCCGACCACGGTGGGCCGGGTCGCATGGCTGCCGACGAAGCTGCTCCTCGGCTCGATGTTCCGGCGCGGCGGGAAGCAGCTCGACAAGCTGCTGGCCTGAGTTCTTGGGTCCGATGTTCCGACCGCGGCGCAGCCACGGACGTTGAAGAAGCTCGAAGCTCGCTCGCGCAGGTCAAGTAGGCGTTACGCGAGCCAGCTGCGGATCGTGTCGTAGGTCGAGGATCCCAGTAGATCGATGTGACCTGTGCCGAGCGCGATCGCGCGGTGAGGTTCGGGGAACTCGAGGGAGAGCGTGTCGTGGGTGCCGAGCGCGCTCGCGATCGGCACCATGCCGTCGCCGCGCATCCTGAGGCCGTGCTCGGTGGACAGCGTGC
>JAYUVX010000401.1:0-3262 GCA_043753855.1 Myxococcales bacterium
ACGATGGTGTCTGCGACGGGCCGCTGGGTCCAGCCCAGCACGCGGGTGGCCTTCGCGCTCGACGCGCGCCGGACCTTGCCGAGCTCGTACAGCTGCCCGCGCACGATCGGGTCGAACCAGGCCGCGATCCGCACCGCGAAGTCGGGGAGGCGACGGCGCGGCACCTGGCGAGCTCGGCGCTGACCATCGACAGCCGATCCCCGGCCGGCTCGCCGAGCGCGTGCTCGAGCCATGCGCGGACCTCGGGCTCGCGCTGGAGCGACCGCAGGGTGCCGCGGACCGCGTAGCCGCGTCGCAGAAGCGCGAGGATGCAGTGTCCGGCGATGTACCCCGACGCGCCGGTCACGAGGACGGTCGGCCCGATTGATATTTGCATGCGCAAGCAAGTCTGCGCACGCTGACCCGCGCCGTCAAGTACCATCGTCGCGATGGTGGTTGCCAATCCGTCCCTGGTCGTCCTCCTGCGGCTGCTCGCGACCGAGCGGCATCTCGCGGAGCGCCTGGGTGGCGCGCTCGCACCTCACCGCCTCGGGCTCGCCGAGTACGAGGTCCTGCTCCGGGTGAGCAAGGCGGGGCCCGCCGGGCTGCGGATGCAGGAGCTCGCGCGCCGGGTGCTGCGGAGCTCGAGCGGGCTGACCCGGGTCGTCGAGCGGCTCGAGTCCGCCGGGTTGATCTCGCGACGCTCTGCGACCGACGATCAACGCGGCCGCACGTGCGAGGCCACGCCGCGCGGCGCCGCGCTGATCGCCGAGGCCCAGCCAGCGTTCGTCGCCACCCTCGGACGCGTGTTCGCCGAGGCCGGGCTCACGAACGCGGAGCTCGTCATGCTCGGTGACCTGCTCGGCAAGATCGCCACGACGGAGGACGCCGACGAGCACACGATTCGGCCTCGCCGTCCGCGAGGTCGCCCGCGCCGCACCTGAGCGCTACCGTGTCGCGATGACCGCCGCCGATGCGCTCGCTCGGGTCCGGTACGTTCGACGACGAGCTCTCACCGGCCTGGATCGCGCGCTCGACGAGATCGAGCGTGCTGCGCACTTCCTCGAGAGTCGCGAGGATCGCCCCGCCGTCGCCGTCGACTTCACGTCAACGAACCTCGCCGACCGGTCTCGTCGCCGCCGATCCTGACGCCCGCTGTCGTCACGGGAGAGACCAGCGAGGCGTGGTACGCTCTTGTGTGCGCGGCGAGCTGTCAGCATCCGCTGTTGCGGCGGCCATGGTCGCCGCAACGGTCGGATGTGGCCGCCGCGGATTCGAATCGCGCAGCGATGGCGGGGCGTTGGACTCGCTCGATGCTCCGGCGTGCGAGGCGTCGTACCTGCCGGCTCCCGGCCTGACGTCGCGCTATCGGCTCGCGCCTGTACGCAGCTTCCGCGAGGCCGAGCTTGACTGCGAGTCGGACGGCGGACACCTACCCATGATCGACAGCGACGCGGAGAATACGTGGCTCAGCGCGCAGATCGTCGATCCGGACGTGACCTGGATCGGGGCGACCGACAGCCAGGTCGAGGGCACGTTTCGTTGGCTGACCGGCGAGCTGGTGACCTCGCCGCGCTGGGCCATGGGCGAGCCGAACGACATCAACGGCCTGGAGAACTGCGTCGAGATGTTCCCGTCCGGCGAGTGGAATGACGAGCGCTGCGAGCTCACGCGGACGTACTTCTGCGAGTGCGATCACGTCCGGCCCACGATGCCGTAGCGTTGACGTGCGTCCTTCGCAGTGGCGACCGCTGGTCGCAGCAGAACGTGGCGCCGCGCCCCAAGGTCCACCGCCGGCGATTACTACGCTACGGAGGGACAGCTCGCGTATCACCGAAGTGACGTGGAAGCGTCGATCAACGCCTTCGTGTCGGCGCTCGATCACGGCGACAGCTGGTGCGCTCGACCGACCACGCCGTCGTGACGCTCGTCGGCGCCGGCGCCACGAACACGCCGCGCACATCACCACCGCCGCGCGTCGGCTGATCTAGCGCATCTGCAACGTGCGGCGCCTGGCAGCTTGCGTGGCCAACTGCCAGAACGCCGAGCTCGGTTTGACGCCGTAGCCGGCACGAGAGCTTCCAGATGGGCAAACGTGTTGGCGTGTGGGAGCTGCGCCGCTAGAAGTGGCCGAACCCGGGCGCGAACACAGCGGCGACACCGGCGGGGCGGCGCAACCCGCACGAGAAAAACCAGTTGTCGGCCTCGCGAACGAGCGCCGCGCCTTGGTCTCCACCGAGCACGAGGCCTCGTGCTCGTCGGATCGCGTGGTGATTCAGCACGAGGTCCGCGGCCTTGCTGAGCCGCTCGGCTTCCTGGAGCAATCTCAGGGCTTCGTCCGCGTTGCCTCGCATGTGCGCGATCCCGGCGCGCAACACGGCCGCTTCCGAGTCGCAGTAGCCGACGCGCTCACGAGTGAGGCGCTTCGCGATCGCCGCCGCCTCGGTGAGCCGCGACGTGTCTCCGTCCTGGGCGGTGGCTGCGATCAAGGCGCGGCCGCGTACGCTCCACAACAGGCCACGCAGCAGCTGCACGCGCAGCAGCAGTGAACGCTCGAGTGCTGGCCACTCGCGGCGACAGCGTTCGATCGCACGGATGCCGTCACCGACATACAGATCGACCGAGACTCGCGAGTTGAGGGCGTTCGCGTGCTGCAGGTGAAAGCCGCGCGCCGACCACCGCGAGATCGCGCCGTCTACGATGCTCAAGGCTTCCTCGGGAGCATCGCGCGTCAATGGCTCGTAGAAACCGAGGCAGGCACGGAAGCTCGTCGCAGCGAACAGATCCCCGCACTCACTTGCCTCGTCGAGTAGCACCGGGATGCGAGCCACGAGCTCGCGTACGCGCCCCATCAGGGCGAGCGCGAAGCCCTGAAACAGCTGGGATGTCGCGAGCTCCCAGCGCTGACCCGTGCATTCGTCTCGAAACACCTTCTCGGCGCGGCCGCACAAGTCCGCGCACTCGCCCCACTTGCCTTCGTTGAACGCGGCGATCCCGGTTGCGCCGAGCGTGAGACCGCGCGTGTTGGGATCGCCGAGCTGTCGTGCGAGGTCTTCGAGCATCGTGCGCAGCTTCGCGGTACGCGGCGCCGCGTCGATGCCACGCAGCGACGTGAACGCCAGCTCGACGGATAGCGCGCGCGCGATTCGATGCGGTTCGCCCATCCGCAGGGCGAGAAGCAGCGAACGCGACTGAAAATCGGCGGCACGCATCGGCAACGACGTACTTAGGCCTTGAGCCGCTGCAAACGCGACATCGGCGCGAACGAGCTGCGCCGCGGGCA
>JAYUVX010000402.1:0-9882 GCA_043753855.1 Myxococcales bacterium
TAGAACGCGTAGCCCGTCACGATCTCCACGGCGAACCACACCCACTCGGTGGCCCATACCCAGTGGAACTCGTCGACCATGAGGCCGATCGTGCGAGCGCCGACCTGGATGGTGGTGAACCACATCGCCACGCCGGTGAGCGCGCCGATCACGAAGCTGACGAGGACGAGGACCTTGAAGTAGCCATCGACGAACGTTCGCGCGTTCGGCACCCCGCGCTGCGCGAGTCGCTCGAAGTAGTAGAGGAGCATCCCGCCGCCGATCGCGAACTGCGCGAGAAACACGTGCAGGATCCCGACGCCACCGATCACGAGCCCCTTCATGAGAGGCCCGAACTCGTTGACCGGGTAGTACGGGACGGTGGCGGAACCCATGACCCTTCGATGCTACTGCGGCTCGTTCGATGGCGGAGAACGGACGCCTGCAGATGCGGCGAAATGCCACCGCCCGTTCGGGGCGGGCACGACCTGTCCGTACCGTCCGTACCGTCCGTACCAACTCGGCGACCGACGCCGGGTGCGTAGTACAACACCCCAGCATGTCCATCTCGCCCGTGAGCGGCCTCCAGCACGCGTTCTTGCTCGATGGCAAGGGTGGTGCGAAGCGGCTCGACTGGGCTGGTGTCGCCGCGTGGAGCCCCAACGACGGCGTGCTGTGGGTAAACCTCGACTATACCGCGACCGATGCTGCGCGCTGGCTCGAGCACGATGCGCGCCTCGATCCCGTGGTCCGCGAGGCGCTGCTCGATGCGGATCCGCGCCCGCGTGCTGCGGCTCATGGCGAGGAGCTGATGCTGATCGTCCGCGGCATCAACATGAACATCGGGTCCGATCCCGAGGACATGATCTCGGTGCGCGCGTGGATCGAGCCGCGACGGATCATCACGATGCGCCACCGGGCGTCACGCACGTTGAAGCAGCTGACCGCCGAGATCGAGGCCGGCAAGGGCCCGGTGAACGCGGGCACCCTCACGGTCGCGCTGGTCGAGCGCGTCGTCGAGCACGTGGTCGCTCGCGTCGACATGCTCGGAGATGCGATCGCCGCCTGCGAGGACCAGGTCCTCACCGAGACCCGAGGTGATCTGCGCGCCAAGCTCGCCGATCTGCGGCGCCGCGCGATCGGGTTGCGGCGGTTCCTCGCACCGCAGCGGGAGGCGCTCGGCAAGCTCGCGCAGATCAACCTGCCCTGGCTCGACGAACAGCATCACCAGCGCGTCGCCGAGGTCGCCGATCGGATGACCCGCACGATCGAGGAGCTCGATGCCGCCCGTGATCGTGCCGCGGTCACCCAGGAGGAGCTCAGCTCGCGGCAATCCGAGACCACGAACCAGCGGCTCTACGTGCTCTCGATCATCACGGCGGTGTTCTTGCCGCTCGGCTTCGTGTGCTCGTTGCTCGGCGTCAACGTCGGCGGCGTTCCGCTGCAGCACGCCGAGTGGGCGTTCTGGGCGCTGATCGGCTGCTTCGTCGTCGGTGTGGCGATCCAGATCTGGATCTTCCGCAAGCGCGGGTGGATCAAGAAGGATCGCTAGAAGAACGAGCAGCCGATCGCGCGCGTCGAGACGCCCGGCATGCCGGGATTCCCCATCGAGGCTCCACCATCGCCGCCAGTTCCACCCTGCACGGTGGACTGCGGGATCGCGATCGACGAGGTGCCGAGGCAGACGAGGCTCGCCGAGGGTCCGCCGCCGCCGCCGCCACCATGACCGCCATCGCCGCCCCGACCACCGGGGCCGCCGGCCGCCCCCATGCCGCCGTCATCCTGCTCGTCGGCACCGCCGTACGCGCCGGCGGGTCCGCCCGCACCACCTGCACCGCCGACTCCGCCCTTGCCGCCGCGACCACCAGCACCGCCATGGTTCGCGGTCACGACCGAGGACTTGACGACGATCGCCGAGTCCACCGCGACGATGCCGAACGAGCCACCACCGCCGGTGCCCTGCGTGCCGCCGAGTCCGGCGCAGCCGCCCGCGCCGCCGCCGCCTCCCGACGACCCGCTCGAGTCACACGACGTGGTGCCGCCACCACCTCCGCCACCGCCACCGCCGCCATTGCCGGGCAGCCCACTCGTTGCGGCGGTGCCGTTCGACGGCATGTAGCTGCTGCCGACGAACACGCCGACGTCGACGCCACCCGCGGCCGAGCCGCCATTGCCACCGGGATACCCGTTGCCACCGCCCGTGCCGTCCACGCTCTCACCCGGTGCTCCAGCTCCACCCGGCGACCCGCCGGCTCCGGTATCTCCCGACGAGCCACCGTTGCCACCAACACCCGGCTGACCACCGCCGCCTCCGCTGCGACCACAGCTCGAGGTACCACCGCCTCCGCTCGCGGGGAGCGCGCGGTTGCTGCAGAACAACGCGCCCGAGTGCTCGACGCCTGGATTGCCACTCGTTCCGTTGCCACCCGGAGCGCCGGTGGCACCGTCGCCGCCATCGACTCCGTTCGCGCCGATGCCGGGCAGCACGGTGACATCGCGCAACTCGATCAGCTTCGAGCCCGTGATCGTCACCGCGAACGAGCTCTGACCGGGCGTCGTCGCATCCGGGCTCTTGACCGTGACCTTCGCGAGCACGGTGGCCGCGTTGATCGCATCGAACGTCACCGCTGGCGAGCTGGGGCTCGCGATCGCGGTGGTCACCGCAGGGTTCTGCATCCACGCATCATCGAAGCCACCGTACACGCTGACGCCCGCCTTCATCGTGACCGGCTCCGGGTAGGTTCCCGACTTCACGAACACGGCGAGTGGCGGCAGCGATGCCGAGGCCTTGGTGATCGCGGCGGAGATCGTCTTCAGCGGCGCCAGCTTGGTGCCGGCGCCGCTGTCACTGCCCGAGCGCGCGACATAGATCGCCTCGCACGGCAGGGCGCCGCAGCCGGAGTCCGGCATCACGTAGGCATCGCTCGGGCCTCCTCCGCTATCGGGAGAAGCGGTGTTCCCGCTCGCACAGCCAACGAACGAGAGCGCGACCAAGACCTCGAGGCGCATCGTGAAATTGTAGCGCACCGGCGATCGCGCCGTGGACGGAAATTGCAGCCCCCGCATTCCGGGCCGCGCGGCGCGGATCACGTTCGCCGTGACGCATCGACCACGGGAGGCACGCCGGCGACGCTCTGCAGGTACATCGCCTGCGCGCCGTATGCGACGAACCTGCCCTCGTCATCCCACACCTCGGCATCCCCGATCGCCCAGCCATGGTGGGCACGTCTCACGGTGACCGCAACGAGGAGCCACTCGCGCATCGTGTCATCGACCACGTAGGTCGTGAGATCGAGGCTCGGAGCGTAGAACCGGTACGGCCCGGGACCGATCGCGCGATGCAGCGCCGTCGGCATGGTGTCGATCAGTGGCGGCAAGGCCAGCCGATCGAGCCGGCCCTGCGCGTCGCGCTGGGGGGTCTTGTAGCGCATCCATCGCGCGTAGCGGGCCGGGCCTGTGACCAGGCCGTCGGTCCAGTAGGTCTCGCCCTCCGCGATCCGGCACTCGAGCTGGCGGTAGAACCGGAACCGCGTATGTGGATTGTTGGCGGCGCCGTCGTCGATCGGCAGGGCATCCGCGAGCGAGCGCACGCGATCGGGAAACGGGACACCGTGCACGTCGGGGCCCTTGCGATCGCGCAGGAACGTCGCCGTGAGCTCCATGCCGCGCGCGTTGTCGCTCGGATCCTCGGGGTCGGGAACGGCGTCGCGGTGGCGCAGCGAAACCCGGAGCTGTGCCGTGCTCTTGCCACGACGGAGCTCGCTGACATCTGCGACCAGTGCGACCGGATGGATCGGCGTGCAGAAGATCGTGGTCGCCGAGGCGAACCGAAGCAGCGGCTCGCCGAGAAATGCCTCCGCTGCGCGCAGTGCGGTGGTCATCACCGCGCCACCCGACGGCAGCAGGTAGTCCCAGTGATCGGGCAGCGTGACGTGGAAGCGCCCGGGCACTGCCTCGTCAGCGCGCACCGCTGTATCCGCGGCGAGGTCGGCGAACATCGTCGCTACTGTACCGCGGCTGTCGAGGTCAGCGCCTCGCGGCGAGCCGCAAGATCCCCGCGAGCTTCTCGAGCCCCGCCGCACCGCGTGCTGCGGCCACATCGCCCGCCGCGCCGCGCCGCGCGAGCCCGGGCAGTCGCGACAGCAGCCGCCACGTCGCGTTCTGCGCGTTCCACAGATCGACCGCGCTGCGCATTCGCGCCGCCACCTCGGCCGCGGCGATCACGGTGTCGAGCACCGCGAGATCGACATCGAGGGTGTCCACCGAGACGCGATCGAGCAGCACGACGAGCGCTTCGCTCGCCGCGAGCGCGATGTCAGGAGTGTCGAGGCTGACGTGGACCTCGGCGGCCTCGATCATGTGATCGCGCAGCTGCTGAAAGCTCGGATCCCTCGAGCGCATGTTCGCCAGGACGCGCCGCCGCAGCGTCGCAGCGGCGGTGGTCTGTAACACATCGGGGACCGGCAGATGGTGGGCCACGAGCCAGCGGATCAGCGGAACGTGCTCGTCGTACGCATCGGCGAGATCAGCCTCCGCCTCCGCGATCGCGTCTCCGAGGACCGCACCGATCACGCGCTCGCGGCTCCCCGGCAACAACGCCGAGAGGGAGAGCTGCGCGCCGGGGAAATGATGATCGATCACGCGCTGCGCCGCGAACACATCGGCGGTCTTGAACGCGCCCGTGAGCTCGTCGATCACCTGCCCCCAGGCTTGCTCCTCCATCGGCATCCGCACCCCACCGGTGACGTGCTGCTCGCCGAGGTGAAGGCCCGCGAAGCACAGCGAGGTGGCTGCCTCGGTGAGCTGCGAACGCACGCGCACGGTCCCCGCCACCATCCGCGCTCGTCCGGACCGCCGCTCGATCCGGTCGAGGAAGTCCACGTGATAGCCGTAGACCGCGACGCTCTTGACCGCATCCGGCTCGACGAGCGTATGCACCGCCACGTGCGCGCAGACCTTGTGCGAATCGATCCGCGCCGGACGCACGCGCTCCGCCCACACCTTGCGCCCGTCACCTTCCTCCGCAAGGTTCGAGCATGCGAGCTCGAGCCGCGTGATCAGCTCGACCTCGATCGGATCACCGCCGATGTCCTCGATCAGCTCCGCCACCCGCGCCGCGTACTGCATGCACTGCACGGTCTCGAGGCCAGAGAGATCGTCGAAGAACCAGCCGCAGCTGGTGTACATGAGCATCGCGTGCCGGCTCATCTCCATCAGGGAGAGCGCTCGCACGCGCTCCTCGTCGTCGAGCGGATGCGACGAGTGCGCGTTCAAGAACTGATCCCGAGCCTCGGAGCTGCGGCGGAGCAGCACGTCGATGTAGGCATCGCGCGCGAGCCACGGATCGCGAAACAGCAGCTGCCCGACGTGCTCGAGCGCGGCCGACGCTTGCTCGCGCAGCCAGTCGAAGGCATCGCGCAGCGGACGCCGCCACGCCTGGTTCCAGCCAGGCTTGCCGCCGGAGTTGCATCCGCAATCCTCGCGCCAGCGAGCGATGCCGTGTGCACAGCTCCACGAGGTGTTCTCGGCGAGCATGACCTCCCAGGTCGCCGGCACCTGCGCGCGAAACTCGGCGTAGTTGGTCAGCCGCGTCCCGTTCCAGCCCGCCTCGACCTGCGAGAGCGCCCACGCGAGCGCCATGTCGCCGTACCGATGATGGTGGCCATAGGTCTCGCCGTCGGTGGCGATGTGGCACAGCGCAGGCTCGCCGTCCTCGATCGGCCCGCGCGTGATCATCCGCGAAATGATCTGGTGGCCATCGGCGAGCAAGCGTTCGAACGCAACGGCCTGAGCGGTGCGGCCATCGTAGAAGAACAGGTCGATCGAGCGCCCCGAGGGCAACGGGCAGCGATACGCGCGACCCGGATCCACGGGATCGGTTCGCCACTGGCCACCGGGTGGGCGCCACGCCCGGGCCTGGTACGGCGCAAGGACCGTGAAGGCGATGCCCTCGGCCGCGAGCGCCTCGAGCGAGGCCGTATCTACCGCGCACTCGGCCAGCCACATGCCCTCCGGCTTGCGACCATAGCGATACACGAAGTCAGCGATGCCCCAGCGCGTCTGGGTCGCGCGATCCCGGGCCGACGCCAGCGGCATGATGACGTGGTTGTAGACCTGCGCCATCGCCGACCCATGCCCCCCGAACCGGCGCGCGCTCGCCCGATCTGCCTCGACCAAGCTGGCGTGGACGTCGGGCGCGTGGTCCTCCATCCACGACATCAACGTCGGCCCGACGTTGAAGCTCATCCGCTGATAATTGTCCACGATCTCGATGATGTGGTTCGTCCCGTCGACGACGCGCGCCGCCGCGTTGGGGCGGTAGCACTCCGCCGTGATGCGTTCGTTCCAGTCGCGGTACGGGTGAGCGCTCGGTTGTGGCTCGACCGCTTCGAGCCACGGGTTCTCACGCGGCGGCTGGTAGAAGTGGCCGTGGATGCAAACCCACTTGTCGGTCACGGTCGACGCCAAGTGTACGACGAATCCCACTAGACTGCTGGCATGCGCGGCGCTGCGCTCCTCGCCCTCACCCTGACCGGATGTGGTTTTCACGTCGCCGAGAGCGGCATCGGTTGGTCCGACGATGCCGGTGCGGATGCGCGCCCCGACTCGGCGTCGGCGATCGATGCGCCGGAGAGCCTGCCTCCCTGCATGAGCAACCCGCAGTACAGCGCGGGCCCGCTCGGCAGCAAGCACCGCTATCGCGAAACCGGCAACGTCGACCACGACGGCGCGATCGAGACCTGCACCGCCGATGGTGCACACCTCGTGGTGATCGACGACCTGCCCGAGAACCTGTACGTGAGCGCGTTCGCGGGCAAGGAGGCGTATATCGGCCTCGATGATCTCGCCGCCGAGGGAACCTTTCGCTGGGTCACCGGCTCCACCTCATCGTTTCGCAGCTTCTCGAGCGGCGAGCCCAACGACAACGGCGTCGAGGACTGCACGTACAGTCGCGCCGACGGCTCGTGGAATGACACCGGATGCGGCGACATCCGCCACGCCGTCTGCGAGTGCGAGGTCGGCTACACGCCGAAGCCGACGCCCGCGTGTCGCTCGAAGCCAGGCGCCGTCGTCCACTGGGGGCGCAAGTACTTCCTCCACACGACGCCGCTACCGTGGGCCGCGGCGAAGGCGGAGTGCGAGGCGACCGGCGCCCATCTCGTGACGCTCTCCGACACCGACGAGGACGACATCGTCGACCACGACTTCGACACCGAGTCCTGGATCGGGCTCACCGACGCTGCGGCCGAGGGAACGTTTGTGTGGGTCAACGGCGACCCGCTCGTGGTCACCCGCTGGGACCACGAGTCGCCACACGCCGCGAGCCCTACGCGGAACTGCGTCCGGATCGATTCCGGGTGGAACGATACCAACTGCGCCCTCACGAAGCCGTACGCCTGCGAGTGCGAGCCGTAGCGAGCGCTCGTCGATGATCGCGAGCCTTAGCCTTCGGACGTGAACACCAGCACGCCGAGCGGCGGCGCGGTGACGACGAGTGACTGCGCGCGGCCATGGGCACCGACCGGATCGGCATGCATGCCGCCCCGATTGCCCACCCCACTGCCGCCATAGATCTCGGCGTCGGAGTTCAGCACCTCGCGCCAGAACCCGCCGCGCGGCACGCCGATCCGGTAGCCCTCGCGGGGAACCGGCGTGAAGTTCGCGACCACGACCACCGGCGGATCCTGGTCATCGCCATGGCGCGAGTACACGAGCACGGTGGCATCTCGATCGTCACCGACGATCCACTGGAAGCCCGACGGATCGCAGTCCCCGACGTGCAACGAGCGCAGCTCGCGGTACGCGCGATTCAGATCTCCGAGCCAGCGCGCGATGCCTGCGTGCGCGGGATGACTGCCGATCGCCCAGTCGAGCTCGTGGTCGTGATCCCACTCGCCCCACACGCCGAGCTCGCCGCCCATGAACAACAGCTTCTTGCCCGGGAGCGTCCACTGGTAGCCGTAGAGGAGGCGCATCGCCGCGTACCTCTGCCAGGGGTCGCCGGGCAGCTTGCCGATCAGCGAACCTTTGCCGTGGACCACCTCGTCGTGCGAGAGCGGCAGCACGTAATTCTCGGTGTAGGCGTAGATCGCGCGGAACGTCAGCTGATCGTGGTGGTGCTTGCGGTGCACCGGGTCGTGCTCGAGGAAGGCGAGCGTGTCGTGCATCCAGCCGAGGTCCCACTTGTAGCCGAACCCCAGGCCGCCGTGCTCCGGCGGGCGCGACACGCCACCCCACGCCGTGGACTCCTCCGCGATCGTCTGGATGTCGGGGTACGCGGTGTAGACGGCGCGGTTCATGTCCTGGAGGAACGAGATCGCATCGCGGTCGTGGTTCGAGCCGTCCTCGTTGGGCACCCATTCGCCGGGCTTGCGGGAGTAGTCACGGTACAGCATCGACGCCACGCCATCCACGCGCAGGCCATCGACGTGATAGCGGTCGAGCCACGACACGGCCGACGAGATCAGGAACGACTTCACCTCGTGGCGGCCGTAGTTGAAGATGAAGCTCGTCCAGTCGGGATGGAAGCCGCGCCGCGGATCCGCGTGCTCGTAGAGATGCGTCCCGTCGAACACCCCGAGGCCATGCGCATCGGTGGGGAAGTGCGCAGGGACCCAGTCGATGATCACCCCGATGCCGCGCCCGTGCAGGCCATCGATCATCGCCATCAGATCATCGGGTGCGCCATAGCGCGTGGTCGGCGCGAAGAACCCGGTGACCTGGTAGCCCCAGGATCCGTAGAACGGATGCTCGAGGATCGGCATGAGCTCGACGTGCGTGAACCCGAGGTTGCCGCAGTGCTCGCCGAGCTGCTCGCCGAGCTCGCGGTAGCCCATCACCTCGCCGTGATCGCGGCGCCACGATCCGAGGTGAAGCTCGTAGATGCTGACTGGAGCACGATGCGCGATCTTGGCGCCGCGTGACTTCATCCACGCCGCATCGCCCCACTCGTGCCGGGCTTCCCACACCACCGACGCGGTGGCCGGTGGATGCTCGGCACGTGCCGCGAACGGATCCGCCTTGTCGCGCGTGATGCCGTCGGGCCCGACGATCGCGTACTTGTAGCGCGCACCGTGGCCGATGCCCTTCACGGTGGCTTCCCAGATCCCGGAGGACTCGCGTGGAGTCAGCGAGTCCGCGCCGGCGCGCCATCCATTCCAGTCCCCGATCACGCTGACCTGCCGCGCATTCGGCGCCCATACGGCGAACGCGGTCCCGCCGTCGATCAGATGGGCGCCCAGCTTCTGGTACAGGCGGTGATGGGTGCCCTGGTTGAACAGGAACAGATCGTCGGCGGTCAGCAGAGATGGCACGGCGCGCCGACCATACGATCACATCGCCCAGCCGAGATACACGCTCGCCATGATCCCGTGCTGTGAACCGGAGGTCGCCATGAACTCGTCGCTCTTGCGCAGCTGCAGGCTCGCCTCGCCAGCGAGCCGAAGCCGGCCCTTGCCGAGATAGACGTACTCGCCGAGCGACAGCTCTCCGGCAGGATCCTGGTGATCTCCGACGATCAGGACACGGCCCGCGACGTAGAACCCGACGCGCGCGTTGACGTGGAACAACCCGGCATCGCGCTGCGACAGCCGCAGCTCACCACGCGCACCGACGCCCACCATCGCCTCGCCACGCTCCGCGTTCATCACGGCGGCGACGATCAGCTCTGGAACCAGCGTGACGTCGACGTTGTTGTCCTTGGTCGGCGGCAGTGGCGGCGGCGGATGTTCGAACGACAGGATCAACCTCGGCCCACCCGCAGGTTCCATGCGCGTGGCTTCATCCACGCGGTGCTCGACGCCGCCGATCATCCCACCGAGGCTGACGGTGGTCGTTCGCTCGGCGCGCGCGATCGAGGCTGCGAGCATCAGGACGCCGAGCATCAGGGTCGTGCGCACGCGG
>JAYUVX010000403.1:0-3255 GCA_043753855.1 Myxococcales bacterium
AGGTTCGCGAACACCACCGCGCCGATCGCGATCTTCGGCGCGACGTCGGCGACGATCGGAGCGGGCAGGTCGGGGTTGACCTTCGCGATGATCTCGCGAACTTCTTCCTCGGCGATCTTGAACACGTCGCGCATCAGCACCGCGCCGAGCCGGGTCGCGGACTTCTTGCCGGCCACCCGGATCAAGCCGTACGGCACGTGCTCGCAGCGCTCGGCCCAGGGATGGCCCGCCTTCGCGAGCAGCTTGAACAGTTGCCGGAAGTGCAGCGCCTGGCCGCGATCGACGACATACAGCGATCGCGTGAACTGGAAGGTGTTCCAGCGGTACTTCGCGGCGGCGACATCGCGCGTCGCGTACAGCGTGGTGCCGTCCTTGGTCTTCAGCAGGATCGGATTCTTCTCGCCCTCGAGCTCGACGACCTGCGCGCCCTCGCTCGTGGTGATCAGCTGCTTCAGCTCCTCGAACACGCCGGGCATGTCGGGCTCGTAGGCGCTCTCGCCCCGGATCTCGTCGAACCGGATTCCGAGGATCTTGTAGACGTCCTCGAACTCGGCCCACGAGATGTCGCGAAACCGCTGCCACAGCGCGCGCACCTGCGGATCGCCGGACTCGAGCCGCTTGAACGCGTCGCGACCTTCCTGCTCGACCGCCGGGTTGTCCTTCATCGCGGCACGGAACCGCGTGTAGAGATCATTGAGCTGGGTGACGTCGAGCGGCTCGGTCGCCCCCCACTTCTCGTAGGCCGCGATCACCATGCCGTGCGTGGTGCCCCAGTCGCCGAGGAAGTTGATGCCGACGACCTGATAGCCGAGCGCGCGGAAGATCCGCGACAGCGCGTGGCCGATCGTCGTGCCGCGGATGTGGTGATACGCGAGGTGCTTGGAGATGTTCGGCGAGCTGAAATCGATGCAGATCGTCTTGCCCGTGCCGATCGCGCCGGGGACCAGCGAGCCGCGCAGGCAGGCATCGATCAGCCAGCGGAACGCGGAGGCTCGATCGACCTTGAGGTTGACGAACGGACCGGCGGCGGTCGCGCTCGCGAGGTAGCCGCCGGGTACGAAGCTCGCCGCGAGCTCGCTGGCGACCACCGCCGGGCTCTTGCCGGCGGCCTTGGCGATCGCGAAGCAGCCGACCGCCAGATCTCCGAGCTCGGGCCGCGGGGGCGCCTCGACCTTGAGGTCGGTGGCCGCCAGTCCCGCACGCGCTGCGACCGCCTCGGCCGCGGCGAGATGGATCGGTGTGTGATGGGTCGGCATCGCGGCGCGGACGCTAGCATTGATCTCGCCGACTCGGCAAAAGCCCCACGGATTCCCGGCAGTTGGTTTGACCCCTGCTCGACCAGCGTGGTACCAAGGACGTAGCTCGTGGCCGACTTTCCGGGAGGAACCGCGTGAGCAAGATTGTCTTGTGCGTTGACGACAGCGTGACGATGCAGCTGGTAGCGGACATCACGTTCCGTGGCACGGAGTTCACTTACGTTGGAGCGCGGAACTACGACGAGGCGGTGGAGAAGGCGAAGGGGCAGAAGCCCACGGTGGTCCTCGCGGACTCCGTGATGCAGGGCAAGACGGGGTACGACCTGTGCCTCGCGCTGAAGTCCGATGCCAAGACCGCCGATGTTCCCGTCGTGATCCTCACCGGCAACGGCGCTCCGTATGATTCTGCGAAGGGCGTCCAGGTCGGCGCGGATGCGAACCTCCCGAAGCCGTGGGACACGCAGACCATGCTCGAGAGGGTCGCCGAGATCGTGACCAAGGCGGCGAGCGGTGTCGCGAAGCCGGGCCAGGGCGCGGCGGCGGTTCCATCGGCATCGGCAGCTCCGGTGGCAGCGGCGGCGGCAGCGGCGAAAGCCGCGGCGCCTCCCGCGGGTGCTGCGAATCAGCCTCCGCGCTCGGCGACGATCATGGGCATGCCCACGATCAAGCTGCCGGGCGGCGTTGCCCCGACGGCCACGGCCACGGCCCCGGTTCCGACCAAGACCACGATGATGGCCGTCCCCACCGTCGCGCCCGACGGCAAGATGGTCGCTCCGGCGATGCGCGCCCCGGCGCCGGCGGCACAGGCAGCATCGGCAGCCCCGGCGGCTGCTGCGTCCCCCGCACCGTCCTTCAATCCCTCATCAGGAGTGAATCGATCCCCCATGGTCAGCGGTATCCCGACCAAGCGTTCTGCAATCGTCGAGCGCACTCTCGCGAAGATGGCGGCGCGCCTGGCGGAGGCATCGGGCCTCGAGCCCGGGAGTCCGGAGCTGCTCGCGCTGCTGAAGCTCTCGGCCGAGGTCGTCGAGCGTGTGGTGTGGGAGGTCGTGCCGGAGCTCGCGGAGCAGATCATCCGCGAGAATCTGCAAGACCTGACGGCTCGCAAGCAGAGCTCGTAGTCTCTCCGAGACCACGACAGTTCGAGCCCGGCGCGCCGTTGGAGCTACCGACGGTGTGATAGCTTTCGCGCCGTGACAACGTCGTCGGCGCTTCCGAAGCAGTACGACCCTTCCGAGGTCGAGCCCCGCTGGCTCAGGTTCTGGCTGGAGAACGGTTTTTTCCACGCCGACGAGACCAGCCCGACGGTACCGTACGCGATCACGCTGCCCCCGCCGAACGTGACGGGGTCGCTGCACATCGGGCACGCGCTCGGCTCGACGATGCAGGACATCCTGATCCGCTGGAAGCGGATGCAGGGGTTCAACGCGATGTGGATGCCCGGCATCGACCACGCATCGATCGCGGTCCACGTGCTGCTCGAGAAGGATCTCAAGCGCCGCGAGAACAAGACCCGGTTTGACCTCGGCCGCGAGGAGTTTCTGAACCGAGCCTGGACGTGGAAGGAGAAGAGCGGCAACCGGATCGCCGAGCAGGAGAAGCTGATGGGCTTCTCGCTCGACTGGCCGCGCGAGCGGTTCACGATGGACGAGCGATCGAATGCCGCGGTGCTCGAGGCGTTCGTGCGGCTCTACGAGGAGGGCCTGATCTACCGCGCGAAGCGGATGATCCACTGGGACACCGCGAGCCAGACCGTGGTGTCCGATCTCGAGACCGACGACGTCGAGGAGCAGCGCTCGCTGTGGGAGATCGCGTATCCGATCGAGGGTGGCGGCGAAATCATCGTCGCGACGACGCGCCCCGAGACGATGCTCGGCGACTCCGGCGTCGCGGTGCATCCCGATGACCCGCGCTACACCGCGGTGATCGGCAAGCAGGTGATCCTGCCGCTGACCGGGCGCAAGATCCCGATCGTCGGCGACGGCGTTCTGGCGAAGAT
>JAYUVX010000404.1:0-9867 GCA_043753855.1 Myxococcales bacterium
CCGATCGCACCGGCGATGCCCATCGCGCGGGGCGCATCCTCGACCCGATGTGCATACAGCCCGAAACCCGACAGCGCGGCAGCGGCGAGCTGCATCGCGCCGAACGTCGCGGTCCCGTGCGGCTGCTTGCGGACGAAGAACCAGCCCCAGTACGCGCCCGCAACGATGACCGAGGTCAGTGCAAGCTCGTAGTACATCTCAGGCCGGCGCCTCGACGAAGGCGCCCATCGTGCGGAACTTCTGGTACCTGCGCTCGATCAGCTCGGCGGTCGGTAGCTCGCACAGCTCGCGGAGGTGACGCTTCAGCGCGGCGCGCAGCCGCGACGCGGTGACCGCAGCATTGCGATGCGCACCTCCATCGGCCTCGGGGATGATCTCGTCGCAGATACCGAGGCCGACGAGGTCCGGCGCGGTGAGCTTCAACTGCGCCGCCGCCTCGCCGATCTTCGAGGGATCGCGCCACAGGATCGACGCGCAGCCCTCCGGCGAGATCACGGAGTAGATCGCGTACTCGAGCATCAGGATCCGATCCGTCACGCCGAGTGCGAGCGCGCCGCCGGAGCCACCCTCGCCGATGACGACCGAGATCATCGGGCAGTCGAGGCTCGCCATCACCTGCAGCGCCTTCGCGATCGCCTCGGCCTGCCCGCGCTCCTCGGCGCCGAGACCGGGATACGCACCGGGCGTGTCGATGAAGCAGAGGATCGGGCGACGGAACCGCGAGGCGAGCCGCATCAGCCGCGTGGCCTTGCGATAACCCTCGGGTCGCGCCATCCCGAAGTTGCGATGCATGTTGTCCTTGGTGTTGCGGCCCTTCTGATGGCCGAGCACGAGGACCTCCCATTCGTCGAACTGCGCCATGCCACCGATGATCGCGGGGTCATCGCGGAAGCTGCGATCGCCGTGCAGCTCGACGAAGTCGTCGCACAGCAGGCCGATGTAATCCATCATGTACGGCCGCGCCGGGTGCCGCGCGAGCTGGACCTTCTGCTGCGCCGAGAGATCCGCGAAGACCTCCTTCTGCAGCCGCTTGGCCTTCACCTCGAGCCGTCGGATCTCGGAGGAGAAGTCGACGGCCTCGGTGGACAGTCCGCGGAGCTCGCTGATCTTGCGCTCGAGGTCGATGATCGGACGCTCGAACTCGAGGATCATCCGGTCAGAGAGCTGAGCGATCTGTGTGGGTTCGGTCGACATGAGCGGCGCTAGCGCACTGCTAGGTACCGCTCCAGGTCGGCGAGGTCAACGGCGCCTGGGTGAGGCGACCACGACACCTCCCCGGTACCCGAGGACGCCGCCCGGTACCAGGACAGCTGCCGGCGCGCGTAATGCCGCGAATTCCTTTTGATCAGCTCGATCGCGCGGCTCCGTTCGACCTTCCCGTCGTGGACGGCATGCAGCTCGGCGTAGCCGATCGCCTGCTGCGAACGAAGCGGCGGGCGGTATCCGCGCACCCGCAGCGCCAGCACCTCGGCCTCGAGTCCGGCCGCGAGCATCGCATCGACCCGGGCATCGATCGCCGCATAGAGCGTCTCGCGCTCCGGGGCGAGCCCGACCAGCCGCGCCGGATAGCGGCTCGGCATCGCCTTGTGATCGTGACGGGCCTGGTGCGAGGACATCGTCTCGCCGGTCAGCCGGAACACCTCGACGGCGCGGATCGTGCGCTTCACGTCATTCGGCTCGATCTTCGCGGCCGCCGCCGGATCCACCCGCAACAGCTCCGCGTGCAGCGCGGAGGATCCTTCGCGCTCGACAAACGCGGTCAGCTCGGCACGCAGCTCGGGCGACGCCGCCGGTCCTTCGAACAGACCGAGCAGCAGTGCGCGGACGTAGAGCCCGGTGCCGCCGCACACGATGCACATCTTGCCGCGCGCCGTGACGTCCGCGATCGCACGATCCGCGAGCTCGATGAACCGTGCGGCGGTCATCTCCTCGTCGGGTTGCACCACGTCGAGCAGGTGATGGGGCACCTGCGCGCGCTCGGCGGCCGAGGCCTTGCCGGTGCCGATATCCATGCCGAGGTAGACCTGCTGCGAGTCGGCGGAGATCACCTCACCACCCGTGCGCGCGGCGAGCTCGAGCGCGAGCCGGGTCTTGCCGGCGCCCGTGGGCCCGACGATGACAACGAGACGAGGCGGCACGCGCATCGAGTGTAGCTGCTAGCGACCGAACCGGCGCGCGATCTCGGCGAGCGGCAACCGCAACAGGATCGGGCGGCCATGCGGGCCATGCGCTGATAGGTCGACGGCATCGAGCCCGCGCAGCAGCGCCTCGGCCTCGCTCGGAGCCAGCCGATCGCCCGCGCGCACCACCGAGTGACACGCGATCTCGGAGAGCAACCGATCGGCGCGCTCCTCGTCGCTCGGCGCACCCTCGGCGGCCCACTCGGTCAGCAACGTCCGGAGCAGCTGGGTGGGATCGGTATGGCGGATGCCGGCGGGCACCGCCTTGATCGCCAAGGTGGCAGCCCCGAACGGCTCGACCTCGAAGCCGACGCGCGCGAGCAGCTCGCCGACGCGCGTCACCAGCTCGAGCTCGGCGGCCGTGACCTCGACCGTTGTCGGGAACAGCAGGCGCTGCACGGGGACCTCGGCCGCGGTGCCATGCGCGCGCAACCGCTCGAGCTCGACGCGCTCGTGGGCGGAGTGCTGATCGACCAGCACCAGCTCGCCATCGCCATCGCACACCAGGTAGGTGAGATCGAGCTGGCCGAGGTAGCGCAGCGCGCTGAAGAAGCCATTCGCGGGCACCGGGGCCGAGCCTTCGGCGACCGGCGCGGCGAGCGGCTCGCCCATGCGAGCCTCGCGCGCCTCCGCCACCCGCGCAGCCCTCGAGTCGCGGCGAATCTGCGCCACCCACTCGCGCGGCGACGTGCTGGTGCGGTCGAACCCGAGCGAACCCTGCGCATCCCGCAGCTGCTGGGCGTAGCGCGCGGACAGCTGCGTGGCGGGTGCACCATCCACAGGCAGCCGCGGCGGCGCCACGCTGGTCAGCGCGCTGACGTGCAGCGGCCCGGAACCACCGAGCTCCGCGCGCCACGGAGCTCGCGCGACCCCGGCCTGCACCACGTGACGAACGGCGGCGCAGACCTCGGCGGCATCAGAGAACCGGACCTCGTGCTTCTGCGGATGCACGTTGACGTCGACCGCACCGGCCGGCACGTCGACGTGGACGATCGCGATCGGATAGCGACCGCGAGAGATCAGCTCGCCGTAGCCCATGGTGATCGCGTGGAGCAGGCCGCGATCGCGGATCGGCCGCTTGCCGACGAACAGCTGCACGCCGCGCGCGGTGGCCTGCGCGAGCTCCGGTGCGCCGAGATACGCGGTGACGCGCACCCCGCTCTCCTCGCCGCTCGCCTCGACCATCCGCGCGGCGATCCGGCCACCGAGCAGCGCCTGGGCTCGCGAGAAGCCATCGCGATCCGGAGGCGTCTCGAGCGCGGTGCGCCCGTTGTGCTTGAGCCGGAGGTGGAGGTACGGATGCGCCATCGCCACCCGCGCGATCAGGTCGGTGATGTGCGTGGCCTCGGTGGCCTCGCCCTTCAAGAACTTTAGCCGCGCGGGTAGGTTGTAGAGCAGATCGTTGACTTCGACCGTAGTGCCGACCGGGGCGCCGACCTCCGTGACCCCGAGCAGGCGCGAGGCCTCGATCGCGATCCGGGTAGCGGCGAGATCTCCCTCCCGGCGGGTGGTGAGCGTCATCCGCGAGACGCTGGCGATCGAGGGCAGTGCCTCGCCCCGGAACCCGAGGCTGGCAAGCCCCCACAGATCGTCGACCGAGCGGATCTTCGAGGTGGCGTGGCGTTCCAGCGCGAGCCGGGTGCTGGCGGGGGACATCCCGCAGCCGTCGTCGCAGATCCGGATCTGCCCGCGGCCGCCGGCGGTGGTCTCGATCGTGATGGTCCGGGCGCCTGCGTCGATCGCGTTGTCGAGCAGCTCCTTGACCACCGAGGCGGGCCTCTCGATCACCTCACCAGCCGCAATCTGGTCGATCACCTCGGGCGGCAACACCGCGATCACCGGCTCTCCCATCGCGCTCACGGGGTACCACGTACCTCTGATGATCCCTTTTGCGCTATAAGCCGATCATGTCGCCTGCAGCCCCCAGCACCGGCCGCGTCGTCGCGGTGACCGGAGCCTGCACGTACCTCGGCGGCGAGCTGCTGCGCCGCCTCGAGGAAGACCCGCGCTATACGAAGGTCCTCGCGCTCGACATCCGCCCTCCGGCGCTCGCACCCGGCGGCAAGGTCGAGTACATCAAGATCGATCTGACCCAGCCCACCGTCGACGGCGAGCTCGCGACGCTGCTCCACCGCTATCACATCGATACCTTCGTCCACGGCGCATTCCTCTCGCATCCCACGCACGCGGCCGAGTGGGCGCACGAGCTCGAGGATGTCGGCACCATGCACGTGCTCAATGCATGTGCCGGGGTTGCACCGCGCCGGCTGGTCATGATCTCGACCACGCTGGTCTACGGCGCGCATCCGAAGAACCCCAACTTCCTCGTCGAGGAGGCCGAGCTGCGCGGCCACCGTGACTCGCGGTTCGTCAACGACAAGGTCCGCGCCGAGCGCCAGGTCCAGCGGTTCGCCAAGGAGCACCCGGAGGTCGAGGTGTGCGTGCTGCGGTTCGCGCCGATCCTCGGTCCGACGATCTCGAACATGTACACGCGGTTCTTCTCGCGGCCGGTCGCGCCCGTGATGATGGGCCACGATCCGCTGATGCAGTTCGTGCACGAGCAGGACGCGGCCTTCGCACTCGCACGTGCGGTCGAGTCCCGCGCGGTCGGCGCGTTCAACATCATCGGTAAGGGCGTCCTGCCCTACACCACCGTGCTCGCGCTGCTCGGTCGCGTGCCGGTGCCGATGCCGCAGTTCGTGGCGCGCCAGCTGACCAAGGTGCTGTGGGCCACGCAGCTCGTGGGCTCGCCACCGAGCTTCCTCGATTTCCTGCTCTACCTCTGCGTCGCCGATGGTGCGAAGGCGAACCGCGAGCCCACGCTGAGCTTCTCGCCGCGGCTCTCGATCAAGCGCACCATCCTCGACTTCCTCGGCGTGGCGCCCGAGGACGGAGCCACCGACGTGGCGCGAGCCCAGGCCTAGGATCATGCCCGACGACGAAGATCCCAAGGACCTCGACCCTCGCGACGATGACTGGTACGGCGAGGCCGATCCGCGCGTTCCGGACGCGCCGACCGGGTTCTCCGCGCGCGACTTCGGCTTCCTCGGCGACGATGTCTATCTCGGCGAGGAGGCGCACATCCCCTCCGAGCTCGGCGGCTCGTACGTGCCATCGCGCGCCGAGTCCGAGGCGGCCGAGTTGCGCGAGCTCGAGCGACGGATAGAGCAGCAGCGCACGCCCGTGTTCCCGATCGATCTGCGGCGCCGGTTGCCGCTCGAGGCGATCTGGCGTCGCTGGCGCTCGCTCGCGATGTGGGGACGCTCCGATGTCGTCGATGACTTCGGGCGGGATCCTCGCGCCAGCGCGCGCTGGGAGTGGCTGTTCGAGTTCCTCTACTCGCGATGGTTCCGCGTCCAGGCGACCGGGCTCGAGAACATTCCGGATCGCGGGCGCGCGTTGCTCGTCGCGAATCACGCGGGCTCGCTGCCGTACGACAGCGCGATGGTAATGCATGCGGTCCGCCGCGATCATCCGTCGCGCCGCGATGTGCGTCCGCTCGTGGAGGACACGGTGTTCCACCTGCCGTTCCTGGGACCGATCATGAACCGGATCGGGGGCGTGCGGGCCGATCCAGAGAACGCGGAGCGCCTGCTCAACAAGGACGAGCTGGTCGCGGTGTTCCCCGAGGGCGAGAAGGGCATGGGCAAGCTGTGGAAGGATCGCTATCGGCTCCAGCGCTTCGGTCGCGGCGGGTTCGTGAAGCTCGCGCTACGCACCGGTGCGCCGATCATCCCGGTCGCCGTGGTCGGTGCCGAGGAGGCGTCTCCGATGCTCGGCAAGGTGACGTGGTTCGCGAAGAACATCGGCATCCCCTGGATCCCGGTCACGCCTACGTTCCCGTGGCTCGGCCCGGCGGGCCTGCTGCCGCTGCCGAGCAAGTGGTTCGTGCAGTTCGGTCGGCCGATCGATCTGGGTAACGCGCACGGTCCCGCCGCCGCGGAGGATCGGCTGCTCGTCAACAAGCTCGCCGAGCAGATCCGCACGCAGATCCAGACAATGATCGATGGCCTGCTCGGGCAGCGCCGCTCGCCCGTGCTGCCGGCGTTCCTCGGCTGACCATGATCATCGGCATCGCGCACATCGGCATCCGCGTCCACGATCTCGCGCGCTCGGTCGCGTTCTACGCGCACCTCGGGTTCGTGAAAACCGCCGGGCCGATCGGTGCGGAGCCGGTCGCGATCCTTCAACATCCGTCCGGCGTGGAGATCAACCTGGTGCTGAACGCCCCCGCCGCGGCCGCGCCGAACGTCCTCATGGATGTTGCCGAGAAGCATCCCGGCATCACGCACATCGCGCTGCTCGTCGACAACCTCGATGCGGCGATCGCGACGCTGGCCGCGGCGGGCATCGCGCTCTCCGGTGGGCCGATCCAGTTCATGCCCACGGCGCGCGGCGCCTTCGTCCGCGATCCGGACCGCAACGTGATCGAGCTCCACGAGCGCACGGTACCGGCGCCGTAAGGAAATCCACGGGCACTCCGTGGATCGCCGTGTTACCGTGGAGCGAGTGCGCGCACCGTACGACACTGAGTTCGACCGCCTGCTCGATCGCGCGCGCGAGCTGCTCGGCGCCGGGGACGATGACCTCCTCCTGGAAGCGAACCTCTCGGTGAACCAGGCGCTGGTGCTGCGGCCCGATGCGGTCGATGGCTGGCTCTTGAAGTGCCAGGTCGCCTCGGCCACCGGTGACGACATCTCCGCACTCGCCGCCGCCGAGATGGCGTACACGCGCTCACCC
This sequence comes from Myxococcales bacterium, assembly GCA_043753855.1. GTDB lineage: Bacteria > Myxococcota_A > Polyangia > Haliangiales > Haliangiaceae > JABFXX01. The sequence continues at coordinate 6,921 of JAYUVX010000404.1, forward strand.
GCGCGCGCCGAGTGCCTGTACTGGCGCGGCGCTGTGCTCGGCGATCTCGGCCGGTTCAGCGAGGCCCTCCGCGCGATCGAGAGCGCGTTCCACACGATCACGTCCGAGGACCACTGGCTGCTCGAGGATCTGTTCTACGAGAAGCTGATCGTGCTCGAGGCGCTCGGCTTGCCCGAGGCGGCGGTCGCCACCTGTAGTGTCGGCCTCGCGCGCTGCCCGGGCTCGGCTCTGCTGCGGGCGGCGCTGGTCCCGGCGGAGCGCGCACGCGTGCGAAGCTCGCTGAAGGTCCTGCGCGGCGGCGCCGGGTAAGCGCGCGGTCCGGCAGGACTTGGTATGATCACCACGTGCATCGCGCGCGCCTCGCACTCGCCGCCGGCCTCGGGCTGACCGCAGTCGCCGCGCTGGTGTGGCTGGGCGCCGCGATGGCGGGCGATCCGCTCGCAGCACCCCCGGGCACCGGCGACGCGCCCGGTCCGATCGCCGCCGCGGTGGCCGCCGGCAAGCACGTGCGGATCGATGGGCCGCGGGGACCGATCCACGTATGGATCCCGCACGGCTATCACGCCGACACAGGTGCCACGGTGATCTACATCCATGGGTACTTCGATAACGCCGATACCGCGTGGAGCGCTCATCAGCTGCCGGAGCAGTTCGCGCTCTCCGCCGCGAACGCGGTGTTCGTGGTGCCCGAGGCACCGGTTGCCCAGCGGATCCCGATCAACTACCCGGATCTCGGAGAGCTGCTGCGGATCGTCGAGGACAACACCGGCGTCACCCGCGGCGCCGCGCTCACCGTGGCGGTAGGTCACAGCGGTGCGTTCCGCACGATCTACGAGTGGTTGAACGAGCCGCTGCTCGATCAGCTCGTGATGGTCGATGCGATGTATGGCGACGAGGATCTGATCATCAACTGGTTCAAGTCCTCCGCGCGTCACCGGCTGATCATGGTCGGCGAGGACACCGTGCTCGCCACCGAATCGATCGCCGCGAAGCTCCCCGAGGCCACGGTCCTCGACCGGTTCCCACCGAGCTACGAGCTGTGGCCCGCCGCGGCGAAGACCTCGAAGCTGGTCTATATCCGCGCGCAGTACGCGCACATGCCGCTGGTCAACGAGGGCATCGTGCTGCCGTCGCTGCTCCGCATCCTGCCGATCGAGCGGCTCGCCGAGCAGCCGTGGCAGCTGCCGCTCGGATCGCTACCGCCGTTGCCCGATGCCGGGCCCGACGACGCCGCGACCGATTGATCCCATGGGTACCAAGCTCGTCGCCCTGATCGTCGGCCTCGCGCTGTGCGCGGTCGCGTGGGTTCTCCCCGACCTGCGGCACACGTTGATCCATGCGGTCACCACCTACGACGCCGTGCCGGGTGCTCCGGCGCCGCTCTCCGGTGGCACCGGCCCCGGGCTGACGCGCACGCCGCGCACCCGCGTCGTGTTGATCGACGGGCTCACCGCAGAGAGCGCGCAGCAGCTACCGACGTGGAACGTGCTGTGCCTCGCCGGCGTGACGCTCGACATCGACGTCGGGTTCCCGACGGTATCGTTGCCGGTCGAGGCCGCGCTGTGGACGGGCCTCACCCAGCAGCAGACCGGCATCGTCGCGAACCGCTCGTTCGATCCGCCGATCCGGGGGATCCCCGCACAGGTCCCGGGCAGCATCGCGATCGCCGAGAACCACGGCTTCATCGTGCGTGCGCTCGGATTTCACCGCGTCGAGCCCGCCGCCGAGCCCGACAAGCCGATGAAGGACGCCAACGAGAAGACGTGGGATACGCAGTGGCTCACGATCGCGCTCGAGGCCGTGCGCAGCCCGTCCCCGCTGGTGTTCGTGCACATCCTTCGCGTCGATGTCGCGGGCCACAGGAGCGGGCTCGGTACCGAGTACACCGTGGCCGCGCGTGATTCCGATGCGATGCTCGATCGGCTGGTACAGGCCGATCCGGGCGCGCGGTGGTTCCTGCTCTCGGATCATGGCCACATCGAGGGCGGCGGCCACGGTGGCGAGGAGCGCGAGGTGCGCCACGTGCAGGGCTGCGTCACCGGCGCCGGGATCAAGCCCGAGAAGAGCGGCCTCATCCACATCGTCGATGTGGCGCGTGCGATCGCGGACTCGGTCGGCGCCACGCTCGATCCGGCGTCCCCGGCCCGCCCGTTCTCGGTGGCGCTTGCCACCCGGCTCGGCGAGGATCAGGCCGTTCCGGCGCTCCCGATCGGGACGGGGATGATCGCGATCGTCATCCTCTCGCTCGGCCTCGGGATGGTGACCTGGGGCGTCCGCCGCTGGTGGCTCGCACCGTGGTGGTTCGTGGCCGCGTGCGGGGCGCTGCTCGCGGTGCGTGGGCTGCCGACGCTGTCGACGCCATTCATCTACAAGCCGGAGGGTCGCGACATGTGGGTCGTGTGGGCGCCGTTCCTGGTGCTTGTCGTGCTCACCACATGGTTCGGCCTGCGCAAAACCACGCTGCTGCGGGTGATCGTCGGGCAGCTCGCAGTGCCGGTCGCGGTGATGGCCGCCACGCTGACCGCCGCCGGTGCGTGGAGCGCGACCTTCGGTTCGGAGGTCGCGCCGGTCGTGCCTCACTTCACCGCGTGGAGCTCGCCGATCATGCTCATGGTGGCGCACGGTGCTGGGGCGGTCGCGCTTGCTGTTCTCGCCAGCGTCGCCCGTCAGGTGTTCGATCGACCTTTACCACCGGAACCTCCGCGTAGCGCGCCCGTAACCGGGTGACGATCTCCGGCATCCGAGCCGCGAGGTCGTCATGTTCCGCGGGGTCCTTGTCGAGATCGTAGAGCTCGGCGAGATCGTCGGCAGGCCGCACCAGCAGCTGATACGGCCACTCGACCACGCTCCACTGCAGCTCCTCGTGACTGACCAGCGCCCGGCTCAGCGGCCGCAACGCCGACGGTGCGTTGAGCAGCGCCGGGACGAGGTCGAGGCCATCGACCGG
>JAYUVX010000405.1:0-3246 GCA_043753855.1 Myxococcales bacterium
CGCTCCCGTAACGATTACTGAGGCTTGAAGGGATCGCATCAGCCGCAGTGAAACTGGCGCGGAATCAGCGACGATACCGCGACGTGACTGAACCACACATGGCGAGACCCATGGTCCATGTCCGGGGACGGCGTATCGCTGTCATGAACGCTTCGGCGGCAGTGATACGAACTTGCTGACTCGCTTCTGATACTCGCGATACGCGTCGCCCTTGCTGCGAATCGCTTGCGCCTCCGTCGGTGGAATGCCAGCTCTTGCAGAGCTTCCGAGTCGAGGTCACACGGTCGTGGCTCCACGCCCTTCGGCGCCGGAGCCAGCGGACCCGACTGACCTGGGCGCGGATGCATCGTCTGGCTGAACGTTGGATCCCCGCTCCTCGAGTCCTTCATCCATATCCCTGGGACCGCTTCGACGATCGAACCCAAGGCAGGAGCCGAGTGCGGTAGTCCCGCATGCTCGGATCTGTGCGGGGGGTGGCCCGAGAGGGCCGTCCCTACCGCGATCAGAACTGGCGCGGGCGTCCGCTTGTCGATCACGAAGCCATCGTCCAGTTGATCGGCGCGACACGCACGACCACCGGGCCCCGCGTCAGGGCGAAGCTGGATGCGCGCAGTTCCGAAGGGAGTCGAGGTAACCGATGGGGAACTCGCCGACGTCAACTTGATCAGAGCGTCGTTTCACGGCGGGTGGAACTACACGATCGCTCCGCGACGACGGCGCGAGTCGTGATCTAGTTGCTTTCCGTCGGCTCCTGAGGTCGCGTGAGGGATGGACAAGCACACGCGCTCAGGGCTTCGGTTTGCAAGCCTTGATGTTGCTTCCGCTGACGCCGTTGCAATCCTGATTGGACCGACAGTCGTCCTTGGTCGAGCAGATCTTCACGCATGTGATCGCCGTTCCGGAGATCGCATCACACACGGACTCTTCCGGGCATTGATCTGTCGAGCCCGACGTCGTGCAGGCTCTGGTGCAGTAGCCACCAGGAACCGTGGTGTTGCACGTCAGGCCGTCATCGCAGCCATCCGTGGTCGTGCACGTGCCGCCGACATTCGGAGGATCGCCACCGCAAGAGATGAGGAAGATCACGAGGACGGGCAGGGTTCGCATCCGATGACTCTAGTCGCTCACCTGAGCGCGCGCGAGTTGCGCAAGGTTCGCGCATGTAGGCGTGGTGGGACCTAAACCCCGTTTCGTCCGCGCGCTTCGACCTCTACGATCGGCGGTTCATAGGAGGTTCGATATGTGGACTCGAAGAATTGGCATGCTTGCGATGCTTGTAGTGGGCTGCGGCGGCGGTGACGACACCTGCGACGCTGTGGCGAACACCGGATGCGATGACAAACAGGCGTGCGAGAACGTCCAAGGCGGCGAGCCGACCTGCGTTGCTGCGGTCGTGGTTGCCGGTCGCGTGTTCGATCTCGAGACCAACTCCGGTGTCGGTGACGCGCGTATCGTGGCACTCGACGCGAACGGTGCGGCAATGAGCTTCGTCGCAGTATCTGCATCCGATGGCACCTATGCGCTCGCGATCCCGACGTCGCGCATGAGCGATGGTGCCCCCGCCGAGACCTTCAAGATGACGTTACGTGCGGATGCAAGTGGCTACCTGACGTTCCCGGGTGGTGTCCGGCCTGCACTTCCGTTTGATACTTCCACCGCCGTGCTGACCAACAAGCGTTACGAGATCAGGTCGGCGCTGACGGACGTGGGGCTGCTGAAGCTCGCCGCGGGCGGAGCTGCGATCGGCACGATCGATGGGCAGGTCGCGGACAACGCAACGCATGCTTCCGTGATGGTCGTCGCGGAGGTGAACGGCGTCGGCTACACCGCGATCGCAGGCAGGAACGGCGAGTACACCATCTTCAACGTGCCCGCGGGCACGGCAAGCGTGGCCGCCTATGCGCGTGGATACAACTACGTCGGCAAGAGCGCGGCGGTCACCGCGGGCGCGACGATCCACGTCAACCTCGCAGTGAGCGATGCCGCGGCATCGACGGTCAATGGATCGGTGAGCATCGTCAACGGCCAGCTCGGTAAGGCGACATCCGTGTTCCTCGTCGTCGAGTCGACTTTCAAGGCGAACATCGCACGCGGCGAGGCTCCTCCGGGGCTGCGTGCGCCAGACCCGGGGACCCTGCCGAACGTCAACGGGGCGTTCTCGATCACCGGCGTGCCTGCGGGTCGCTACGTGGTGCTAGCAGCCTTCGAGAACGACAACTTGGTTCGTGATGAGTCGGGCGGTGGTGGCACGGACATCGTTCACCAAGAGGTCATCGCTGGACAGAACGTAACGATCGGCCAAGGCTTCAAGGTAACGGGCTCGGTGGACATCGTCGGCCCGGGCGCCACGGGTCCGCAGATGCTGACGGGTGCACCGACGTTCACGTGGCTCGACGATTCGTCCGAGGATCGCTACGCCATCACGGTCTTCGACTCGTACGGCAACGTCGTGTGGGAAGGCGGCACGCCCAAAAGCGTCGTCACACTGCTCTATGGCGGGCCTGCGCTGAAGCCGGGGATGTATTACCAATTCCGCGTCCAATCGATCAAAGACCCGTCGACGGTGATCTCGCGCTCGGAAGACTTGAAGGGCGTCTTCTTCCAGCCCTGATCGCATCGGAACCCGCGACGACCGATCGTTACGAAATGCGAGCTACAGCCCCTCCGATCGGGCCCGCTGCGGCTGCGTTCGAGCCTCCGGACCAGGGCGTTCCGGATCACGAATCGCTGCGCGGCCCGTTCACATGGGGATCAATAGACAGTTCGCTGAGGACGTTAGCCAGTTCCATTGGATCGGCGGGCTTGGTCAGGTGCGCGTCGAAGCCCGACCGAGCGGTCTTGTCGCGGTCCTGGTACTGCCCGAACCCGGTGAGCGCGACGACGATCACACCGCGTCCGATCTCGCGACGGATCCGAGCACAGGTCTCATAGCCATCGAGACCGGTCATGCCGATATCGAGCAACACGATGTCGGGTCGATACGCCAGGACCTCCTGACGCCCGGCCTGGTACCAAGTCGTGGCATCGACGTACTTGACCTTCTCCGCGAGCGCGTGGATCCGCGCTTCCTCGACTGCCGGCGCCACGGCATCGCTGACGATCTGCTCGGATTCGCTCAGCGTGCCGAGCGAGACATCGAGGCCGAACACGGCCGACAGCAGGTTCTGCACCTTGCGGCGACTCATGTGGCCATCCGCGGTCAGCACCGCGATCAACGCCAGCACCTGTACGCCGAGCATCCCGTGC
>JAYUVX010000406.1:0-9825 GCA_043753855.1 Myxococcales bacterium
TCGACAAGGCGCGGCGGGCGTGGAGATCATCCGCGAAGATCTTCTCGACCGTCTCGGCAACCTGGAGTGGATTCTTCACGAAGCGCGACATCGCTCTGCCAAAACGAGGGGATCCATCAGGATTGGGACCACTTCGCGATCGAAGGGCGCGTCGACCCGCAGTCGTCGAGCACAATGAGGTCGCCGACTGCGGTTTACGTTCCCCTGCGCCCCGTGGGTGCAGCGCCCCGGGCTGCCACGCTGATCTTGCAGTCCGAATCAGCGAGGTTCCTCTCGCTCGCTGAACGCGCGCCAGACCAGAAGATCGTCGATGAGGTCAGCGCGGAGCTGGACGAGCCGCTCGAAGGAGTGGTCGAGCTGTCCGTGGAGCGCAGCGACCGTCGCAGGGCGCAGCTACGACAGTTGAACCTCTCGGTCGTCGAGGACTTCGTGACGTTCGACTACGGCGCGCGGCCGCGGCCGCTCTGGCTGGCGCTCGCCGTGTTCGCGGTCGGGCTGGGTGGCCTCGCGCTGGTCGTCCGCCGCGTACGCCGGTGGTTCGTTCGGGTGGACCCGACGCTCCCACGGGCGACCTTCCTATCGTAAGACTGTGACCGGATCGTGGGTGCCAATCCTTGATCTCGTTATCCACGCGGGTACGTGACATTCACGTGGCGTTCGGATGGGTTGGCAGCGCGGTCACATGGATCCGAAGTAAAGCGCCTTAATTAACTTCACGTCCAGCTTCGCTTACTTCAAGCCAAGCGCCGAGTAGCGCGGTGGTGCAGCGCGCGGCTTCGAGGCCGTTGCTCTCGCGAAGCGTGCACTATCGCGGGTGGCACGTGGGTTGCTTTTGAGTCGGGCGACGGCACGACGGTTCGTATGCCCGTCGTGCCCATTGCAACAACCCAAAGGACAGTCACATGAAGCCCGAAGACAAGAACGACTCGACCCCGGCGCCGGCCCCGGATGCCAAGAAGGTCCCCGAGATCCTGCACGTCGACGACCTCGACAAGGTCAGCGGCGGGATCAGCCGCTGCCCGACCGCGGACACGTTCGCGCTGAGCCGCTGTCCCACCGCCGGAACGATCGCCTGAGTTGAACGTCACCGGAGGCAACGTCGTGGCGCACGAACCAGAACCGATGAACGAATCATTCACGTGCTCGTCTCCGCACGCGGATGATGCGTCATCAGCGCGCTGGACGCATGATCGCGTCTTCAACGCTCCGCTAGTCTACGACGTTGCCTTCGCGTGGAATATCGAGCCCGAGCTCGAACAGCTGCTTCGAATTCTCCAGACATCTCCCGGCGGAGACGCCAGGCGCGTACTGGTCCCCGCGTGCGGCACAGGTCGCTTCGCACGCGCACTCGCACGGCTCGGTCACCACGTGACTGCCATCGACATCAATGCCGCGATGATCGACTACGCGAGGCGCGAGTACGCCGGCCCGCCGATCAACTATCGCGTTGGCGACATCACGGCGACCATCGAAGCCCCGGACGACTCGTTCGACGTGGGGTTCTTGATGTGTAACTCGTTCCGTTACCTGCTCTCCGACGATGGCGCCGCTCGACACCTCGCCGAGGTTCGGCGGACGTTGCGTCCCGGCGGTGTGTATGTGATCGACGTCGGGCTCGGAGAGGGTCCAGAGCACGTGGGGGGTATTGCGGAGTGGACCACGTCGGCCCGCGGCTACCGCGCCAGGGCTCGCTGGACGACGATGCAAGCGACACCACCGATCGGAATCGATCTCGTCGAGATCGAGCTCGTATCCGTGAGCGACGGCCGCCGCGAGCACATCGTCGAGCATCAACCACAGCGACTGTGGACCTACGCCGACCTCGTGCGACTGGCGCAAGCTGCCGGTCTTGACATCACCGCCGTGCGGACGCGCGGCGGGCGCCTGGTAGCTGCTCCATCGGGCCCGCTGCGTGCCCACATCGAGATGCGGCGTCCAGCCTGAGCTGGTGCGTCCCACGCAGCAGCGACGTCTTTCGCCCGCTACCCATTGCACTCCACCTCGGACCGGAGCGTCTTCCAATGCTGCACCTCAGCCCCGAATTCAACTACGTCGTGAACACCGTCACCGACCGTGCCTTCATCGTGTCGAATGTCGGTGGGGTGTCGGTCATCAATACCGACGCGATGGAGCTGCTGGCTGACCCGGCAAATGGCTGGACCGAGGACCCGGCCTACGCGAGCTTCCTCGCTGCTGCGGTCGCGCAGGGCTGGCTCGTCGGAGAGCCGCCGACGCGTGCGCCTCGGATCCGTCGGATCGCGACGGCGCATCACCTTCGCCGGGTACAGTACGAGGTCAACCTCGTCTGCAACCTCGAATGTGCTCACTGCTATTGCTCCGCATCGCCACGGGCGCCTCGCGGCGAGAGTACGGAGTTCGTGCTCCGCGTCGTGCGTCAGGCGGCCGCGATGGGGGTCATCTTCTTCGACGTCACGGGTGGTGAGCCCCTGGCTCGCGACGACATCTTCGAGGTCCTCGGGGCGATTCGCGAGGCGGGGATGGTGCCGGGACTGTTCACCAACGCGACCCTCGTGACTCCGGCGGTCGCCGCCCGGCTGCGCGATCTCGGCGTCGCCAACGTGCAATCCTCGCTCGACGCCAGGACTCCGGATCTCCACGATAAGTTCCGAGGCAAGCGGGGCGCGTTTCACCGCGCGGAGGCCGGGATCCTCGCGTTGAAGGAAGCGGGCCTGAACGTGAGCGTGTCGATCTGCGCGAGCAAGATGAACGCTCACGAGCTGCCCGATCTCCATCACTATATATCCAAGGAGCTCGGGCTGCCTCTCCGGCTGGACCGGGTGATTCCGGCTGGACGAGGAATCGCCGACGGCATTGCGCTGCCCGAGACTGAGTTCTATCAGCTCGCCCGCTTGATCACGGGCGGAGGTGAGGACATGCCGCTCGTGAAGGTGTGTGACTCGCCCTCCGACGGAGCTCGCAACGGTTCGATCTCACCTGGCTGTGGGGTCGGGGAATCGTACGTGTTCATCAAGCACGACGGCAGAGTGGCGCTATGCCCGACGATGACCGAGGCCGAGTCGCCGGACTTTGGCCAAGGAAGCCTGCACGAGCTCGGGCTCGAGGACATCTGGCTGCATCATCCAACGTTCACTCGGTTCCGCGGCATGCAGTGCCAGAACGCCACGCGATGCCCCTCCGGGCGTACGTGCCGCGGCGGTTGCCGGAGCAACGCATACATCCTGCACGGCACCGTCGACTCGCCCGACGAGATGTCGTGCAACCTGCATAAGAACCCGACTGACCAGTACATTCCATACCTCGAGCGCTATGCGGCAGAACGTGGCGTGGCTCCGCGAGCAGCCACGACGGGGCCGCGGACACGGATGATGCTTCCCGTCGTGCAATAATCGGCCTCCCGTCGACGACCGCGCACCCGCGATGACCCAGCCCCCACCACCGATCGCGCTGTGCGGCTACGACGCCACGTCGCGCGAAGCCGGAGCGGCGCTCGGAGCTATGTTGCTCTGGCGCGAGCACTTCGCGATGCACGCGGAGGCAGCGCCACAGTTACGTGCTCACCAGGTGCGCACGGAGTCGCGCAACTCGGCGATCTACTGCCGCGCAGTGCGCCAAGCAGCGGACGTACGCGGCGTGCGCTTCGCGCTTGGCGGCGATCACCTGATCACCTTCCCGCTCATCGAGGTGGCGCGCGCGCGTCATCCAGGGCTGAAGATCGTCGTGCTCGATGCGCACCACGACGCTTACGACTACCCGCTGCTCACTCACTACTCGCTGTTCCATCACGCGATTCGCGAAGGGAGCGAGGTGCTGGTGGTGGGTGCTCGTCACGAGCTGGAGCTCGCCGTCGCCGGTTGTCACGTGATCTCCGATAGAGAGGCGAAGGCGATCGGCGCCGACGCGGTGCTTGGCCGCATCCGCGCGTTTCTTGCCGACGCGCCCAGCTACCTGAGCCTCGATGTCGATGTCCTCGACCCCCGCGAGTTCCCGGCGGTGTCTTCCCCGGTGCCCGGCGGGCTCTCGATTCCGCTCGTCACCACGCTGGTTCGCGGCGCGCTGGCGCTCGATCCCATCGGGGCGGACGTCGTCGAGTACAATCCCGTTGGCGATGACGGTCGAACCGCGCTCGCGAGCCTGGCGCCCATCATGCAGGAGTACCGTTCGTGGCTGATGCGCTGAGACGCACGGGGACACTAGCCCTCGCGGAGGGGATCGTGATCGATCGACATCACCGGGGCGCCATGGTGCTGGTAGGCGAGCGCTCCTTGGCCGTACCCGAGGAGCTCATCGTCATCGCCGAACGGATCGCGAGCGCTGGTGGGTCGATCGAGCTCTCGGACGCTGACCACGACATCGTCGACCGCTTACTCGCCGCCGGCGTGCTGCGCGAGGTTCGCATCGCGCCGCCTTCGACCCATCGCGTAACCGATCCGCAGGTCGAAGGCCAAGGGGGCGCCGCTCCGCACGCCGGCCTCTACGCAGCCGCCGAGCTCTACGAGCTGGCGTTCAGCTACCGCGACTACGCTGCGGAGTTCGCGTTCCTGGCCGAGGTTCATGCGCGGTTCTGCAGCCGGCCCCTGTCGAGCTTCCTCGAGCTCGCCGCCGGGCCCGCGGGCCACGCCATCGCCGCGCTCGAGCGAGGCGTCTTTGCGACGGCACTCGACTGCTCGTCCGCGATGGCGGACCTGGCGAAGGCGCGAGCTGGAGAGCGCGGGCTGGGGCTCGACTACCTGGTGGCCGATATGACCACGTTCATCTCGCCCCGCCGGTACGACCTCGCTGCATGCCTACTCGATTCCGCGACGTACCTGCTGACCCACGAGGCCATGCTGCAGCATCTCGAGCGGGTCGCGGATGCGCTGGGCGACGGCGGCGTCTACATCCTCGAGCTCGAGCATCCCGCGAGCATCTTCGGGTTGCGTGCGACGACGAAGACCGAGTGGACGGTGAGCTCGCCGACCGGTGAGCTGCGAGTCAGCTGGCATGACGATCGCACCGCGTTCGATGCGATCCGCCATCTGAGCCGAGTCACCGCGACGTTGGAGCACGTTGCTCGTGATGGCACAGTCCAGCGTGTCGTCGATACCACCGACCTCCGTCCGTGGACTGCGCAGGAGATCGCCATGCTGGTGAACATGACGGGCCGTTTCGAGGTGGTCACCTGGTATGGAGCGCTGCGCGTCGACGTGCCCTTCGACAACCAGCCGCAGGCATGGCGCATGGTACCGGTGCTCCGCAAGCGCCGCTGACTCTTGATGGCGATGGGCGCGTTCCAACCTACTCTCGACGTCAAGGAGCGGTCATGACTTCACCCCGTATCGTTATCGTCAATCGCGGGTCCATTGGCGTCGATCCGAATGACCCGCTCGCATTCCCACTGCCCGGGGCGGAGGTCGTGATGATCAACCTCGCGCGGGCGCTTGCAGCCGCGGGGCTCGACGTCAGCTATCTCTCGCCGGCGACCGCTGGGTGCAGCGCCGGTGTCGTCTTTGCGCCGCTCGAGGCCCTCGACGAGGTCGCCGATGGCACTGACCTGCGCGTGATCTGGATGCGCGACTACAACGCGCCCTCGCAGTTGTTCGATCGCCTGCCGCTGGCCACGCACGTCTTGATGACCGGCGACTCCGTCCAGGACATGACGCACTTGTATCGCCGTCCGCGTGCCGACATCGGCGCCCATCTGGCACGCTACCTTTCGCGGTTTCACAGCATCGTCTTCGCGTCGCCGTGGCACGTCACCAACTGGCGTGAGGGGTTTGAGCTGCCGCTCGAGAACGGCCACGGCATCTACAACCTCGCGACCCACGTCGAGTGGTCGAGCGGTCCCTCGCCCGGGTCGCTGGCGCAGATTGCGCACACGTCCCATCCGCGCAAAGCGCTCGGAGCGGTAGCGGGGGTCATGCGCCGCCTGGCCGCAGCCGGGCAGAGCTTCACGTGCACGTGCTTCGGCGCGCCCTCGCTGTATCAGGACGACTCGTGCCAGGTCGTGCAGCCTTCCGAGCGCGGTGCGGTGAGCCTCGGCAGCTTCTCCGAGTTCGTGGAAGCTAACCGCGACGTCCTCCAGTTCCGCCCACCGGCGGCCGTCAATCAGATTGGCAGTTTCCTCGATTCGATGGGAGTGTTGTTCCACCCGGACTACAGCGAGGAGACCGGCGCCACCACGGTGATCGAGGGAATCAAGCGCGGCCTCGTGCCCGTGGTGAGTGATCTTGGCGTTCTGCCCCAGCTCGTCGGAGAAGGCGGGATCGTCATTCCGGGCGCGTCGTGGACCAGCGAGTGGCAAGAGCGCTGCGCCGCCGTCCTCACGGATCTCACGCCCGCCGCTGCCCGAAGACTGTTCGACGCTCAGCGGGCTCGTCGTCACTTGTTCGAGACCTCGACCATCGTGGCCGCATGGCGAGCCGCCATCGCGATTTGATCCGAGACCTCGCGCAAGTCGGTCAGGGCGTGATCGCCGCGCCCTGATCATCGATGACACGGCCATAGAGCTCGATGTACCCCGCACCACCGCCGCCGCCGGCAGCGATCCCTGTGTTGTAGATCGGGGTCGCGTGGCCGCCATTCGCCGCACCGGTGCCTTTCAGAGCGCCCTGATCGCCACCGACTGCCAGGGAGTTGCCGCCACCCCCGCGCGCCGCGAACGGTGGTGGCATGGACCCCGGCTCGGCTTGTTCTCTATGCGCCCCGAAGCAGCCGCTCTCGCCAGAACAGGTAACGATCGGCGCGGTCACGGCATCGGGGTCGCCCTCATGCGACTCGTCATTCTCGGTATCGGTGACGACCAGCTCGGTCTGCGGCGTAATCGCTGTGCGACATCGACTTCGGCTCGTCGTGGGTCAACCAGTGCACGGCCAAGCTCGCGGTGCCCGGAGACCAGTAGAGCTTGTAGGTCATGCCGCGAGCCTCGTCGATGTCCTCGCGCGAGGCAAGGCGTCGCGCAGCCGGCGCACCGCATCCGCGAGCTCGCGCTCGTCGTAGCGCGCGTACGCGAGGCGGATGAACGGACGCGGCTTGCCGTCCACGGCGAAGTGTCGCGCCGCGGTCACCGCCACCCCCCGGGCGTGCGCGCGTTCGAGCCATGCCTCGAGAGGCACGTCGCGCGCGACCCGCGCCCACAGCGTGATCCCACCGGCGGGCAGCTCGAACGTCAGCACGCCGCCGAGCTCCTTGCGCAGAGCGGTGACCAGCGCGTCGCGGCGCGCCTCGTACGCGCGGCGCATCTTGCGCGCGTGGCGCTGCAGCTCGCCGTCCTCGATCAGGTCGGCCACCGCCTGCTCGAGGATCTGATCGCCGTGGCGGTCCACCATCGAGCGGAGGCGTGCGAGGTTCTCGACGAGCTTCGCCGGCGCCGCGATGAAGCCGAGCCGTAGCCCGGGCGCGAGGATCTTCGAGAGCGTGCCGAGGTAGATCACGTTGCCGCCCGGGTCCGACGCGGCGAGCGGCGCGACCGGGCGCCCGGCGAAGTGGAATTCGTGGTCGTAGTCATCCTCGAGCACCGCGAATCTGTCCATGCGCGCGCGTTCGAGGAGCGCGCTTCGCCGCGCCTGGGACAGCAACACCGTCGTCGGATACTGGTGGTGCGGCGTCACGTACACGCAGCGCGGGCGCACGCCGGCGAGCTTATCGACGACGAGCCCCTGCTCGTCGAGGGCGATCGGCACCACCTTCGCGCCCGATTCCTCGAACGCACGCCATGCCGGCCGGTAGCCGAGCTCCTCGACCGCCACGGTCTCGCCCGGGCGCACGAGCAGCCGCGTCGTCAGGTCGAGCGCCATCTGGCTCCCGCGCACGATCAGGATGTTGTCGGCGGTCGCGGGGATGCCGCGATTCGCGCGCAGCATCGCCGCGATCGCCGTGCGCAGGCGCTCCACGCCATGGGGCGGTCCGTAGTCGAGGCCGAGGCGACCGGTGCGGGACGCGAGCACCCGCCGGTACGCGCGCGCGAGCGTCGCGGTCGACATCAGCCGCGTATCCGGCACGCCGCCCGACAGGTGATAGACGGTGTCCGCCGGCCCGAACGGCGCGAACGGCACCGCGACGGTTCGCGTCTCGAAGCCCGGGCGCACCGCGATCCCGGCCGGTACCACCGGCGCGCGCGTCACAGCGCGCTCGGGCAGGTCGCGCGAGACGACCGTGCCGCCCGCGCCACGCGTGGTGATCCAGCCCTGCGCGATCAACTCGTCGTACGCGGCGACCACCGTGTTGCGATTCACGCCGAGCTGCGTGGCGAGCGCACGCGTGCTTAGCAATCGATCGCCGGGTTGCAGCTTGCCGCGCCGGATCGAGTCCGCGATCTCGCTCGCCACCTTCACGAACATCGCATCGGCACCCGCGCCGCGCCGTTTCTGTATGGACCACATGATTTCTACATCATGGACCTATTTCCTATTCCATTTTAGCGCCACCTTCGGCGCATGACCACCTCGCTTCCCATCACCGATCGCACAAAGGTCCGCCGCAAGCCGCAGCGCGGCTCGCACGAGCGCGCCGTGATCGACGCGATTCTCGACGAGGCGCTGATCTGCCACGTCGCGTTCGTTACCGAGATCGGACCCGTCGTGATCCCCACCACGCACGTGCGGGTGGACGATCACGTCTACATCCACGGCTCGGCGGCTAGCCACATGCTGCGCTCGCTCGCGGACGGCATCGCCGTCTCGGTGTGCGTCACTCTGCTCGACGAGCTCGTGCTCTCGCGTACAGCGTTCCACCACTCGGTCAACTACCGCTCCGTCGTGATGTTCGGCACCGCGATGCCCGTCGACGACACCGCGAAGAAATTGGCCGCGCTCGCCGCCCTGATCGACCGCGTGGTCCCGAATCGCTCCGCCGCCTGCCGCCCGCCCACTGCGAAGGAGCTCGCAGCGACCTCCGTGCTCGCGCTGCCGATCACCGAGGCGTCCGCGAAGATCCGCAGCGGCCCACCGCTCCCCGATGAAGGCGAGGACCTCGCCCTGCCCTACTGGGCCGGCACCATCCCGCTGCGCACCTCGCGCGGGACGCCGGTGAACGCGCCCGACTGCAAGATTGGCTGGCCCGGCTGAGGCGTTCGCCGCCGCCCGAAGCGAGGTAAACCGATCCATGCGGGGGCGGTTCTTTGGAGTGCGCGGCTCGATTCCCACGCCCGGTCCGTCGACCGTGCGCTATGCGCGACCGAATGCCTGCAACGAACCGTTCCCTTGGTTGTGGACAACGAGCGTGCCGCCGGAATTGCTCACAGTGGATGACGATCCCCAGCCTTGCACAGTGCCGTCATTCCAGTCGTACCGAATGTCCGTGCAGGGGCCCGGCGTGGCGTCAGCCGTGGGGTCGAGCGATGCGTCGGGCCGTGGCGCGCGAGGCGTCGGCCGTGGCGTTGCGCGAGGCGCCGGTCTCCGGTGACGCACCGTGCTCGGAGCAGGCTAAATATCGCCTCAATCGGAGGAGGACTTCCCGCCGTTCAAGACCGACATCAACGAACGCCGCCGCTTTGCTAAACAAGCTGAGAGACAGCTTAGGAGGCGCGTTCTCGCCCGAGAGATGGCATCAGGAGGTGGCAGCACGCCGCGCTCTTGCCGCCGCGAAGAAGTCCCAGCGGCAGCTTACGGACGGCTCTACCCCGCGTTGAAACGCCAGGATCGGCGCACCGGGGATCTACTTCACCGCGCGTGGCTGGCGCGAGCACCGAGGATCTGCTCTGCCAGATTCCGAGCTGTGCTCAGATCTCCGTCGAGACTGCCGTAGCCAGCGCTGTGGTGCGTTCCGCCTCCGCCACGGTCCCTCTCGATCTCGGTTCCTCGTCGGAGATGCGGATCCACCCGGGGCCACGGCCCCCCTATCGGATCGTTCGACTCCCGCCGACCTCCC